>NZ_JBPLBA010000001.1:0-5370 GCF_054039375.1 Desulfomarina sp.
TTTCCTTCCTTCACCTTATCTCAGTTGATTTTTATCTTTTTGCTACAATGTGGCACGGATTGTGTAATAAATAAGACAAATTCGTGAACAGGTCATTCACCGGTTTCAGAAGTACAAAAACAATACGGAGGGAAAAAACATGAAAGCCACTATAAAAACTGCCGGGACAGGAACAACGCTTAATACCGGAACAAAAGTTGACGAGCAGGTATATAAAGCTGGTTTTGTGTTTTTTGCTGTCTCATCCTGCGCCATTGGGCTTCTTTCCGTGGCCAGTCTGATCAGTGGCATGATCGTCAGCGGTGGTCCTCTTGGTCTTGTTGGAAATCTTTTCAGGGCAATAATTGGTTGATTGTTCAGTCCCCAGTAATGGAAAAGGAGAAAAAAATGCGTGAAACTACAAAGATAAATAGAAAAAGTGGTTCCAGGACAATTGACCGGGCAGATGTCACTACGGAAGTATCCAAAGTGAGTATTACTGTAGTCGGATTATTCGGTGTGGTGGTCGGCTTATGGAGCCTTGCCTGTCTGGTCGGGGGCCTGGCGGCCGCAGGAGGGCCTGGTCAGCTGGCCATGGGGTGGTTTAAAGCCGTTACAGGAATGTAAATATTGGCCTGTCGAACTCTGAATCCACGATGATTTCATAATATTTCCTGATAATAATTTGTACTCAGATGCATCTGGATGCAGGTTTATCCAGGCATTTAACCGCAGATAAAATAGATTTTTTGGAAGACCGGGGTTTTTTTTAAGACCTCCGGTCTTTTTTTTGTGTTACAATGTAGTGGTGGGTGATGCAAAACTGGAGTTTTTCCGTGTCAGGTGCGCTACACGCAGCATTTCAAATGAAGAGGCAGGGGACATTTTATGGCGATACTGGTAAGAAACCTGTTTGTATTTTTTACCCTTCTTTTTTTCTGCTTTATAATTGCTCTGGTTTTTGTTCTGGAAAATCGTCTTCCCATTCGGGATTACAGTGAATTTTTTCAAAATATTCAGGCACATGAACTGAGCGAAGTGGCCTTTGTGGGTAACCGGGCCAATGTAACGTTATTGTCGGGATATTCCTATGCCGTTGAGATTCCTGATATCAAAAAGGTAACCTCCCTGCTTGATCCTCTCCATGTCAGAATGGTTTTCCGTAAGGATTATACTTCCTATTATTTCCAGGGAGGACTCTTCTTAACAGGAGTTATGCTGGCCCTGGTCGTTCTGCTGACGGTTCTTGCAGACAGAAGGGAAGGAGCGAAGAGCAGGTTTGCCAGCGATAAACTGATAGTGCCCAATAATGGCTCGGAAAGAATAACTTTCGATGATGTTGCCGGTGTTCCGGAAGCCAAGGAAGAGCTGGAAGAGGTTGTTTCATTTTTGAAGAATCCGGATCAGTTCAGCAAGATCGGTGCATTAATCCCGAAGGGACTCCTCCTGCAGGGGCCGCCGGGCACCGGGAAAACACTGCTGGCCAGGGCCATTGCCGGAGAAGCGGGTGTGCCTTTTTACAGTTTCAGCGGTTCTGATTTTGTGGAAATGTTTGTGGGGGTGGGGGCCTCGCGGGTGAGAGATCTTTTCAGCGAAGCCAAGAAAAATGCGCCCTGTATAGTTTTTATTGATGAAATTGACGCGGTGGGCAGCAGCAGAACGGCTGCGTCTTCTGATGGCCAGGATGAAAGAGGGCAGACGTTGAATGCCCTTCTGGTGGAGATGGACGGGTTCAGTTCAACGGATAATATTATAGTTCTGGCTTCCACCAACAGGCCGGATATCCTGGATGCGGCTTTGAGCCGGCCCGGTCGTTTTGATCGAAGAATAACCCTTCTTCCTCCTGATCTAAAAGGCCGACAGAAGATCCTGGATGTTCACTGTCGGAAGGTGACACTGCGTGAAGAAGTAGACCTGGAGGAAATTGCCCAGATGACTTCCGGATTTACCGGAGCGGAACTGGCCAACCTGGTCAATGAAGCCGCGCTTCTTGCCGGCAGAGACGGTTGTGAAGCCATAGAGAGTGAACACTTTGATCTTGCCAGGGACAGGATAATGCTCGGTGTTGAAAGAAAGGGAATTATTCTGACGGAAAAAGACAAACAGGTCCTGGCCTTCCATGAAGCGGGTCATGCCATTGTCGCGAAAATCCTGCCCGATTCCGATCCCGTCCATAAAATAACAATAATTCCCAGGGGGCGGGCCCTGGGTCAGACCCAGCAGCTTCCCATGGGTGACAGAACCGCTTACAGCAGGGATTATCTGAAGAACCGTATTGCAATTCTTCTAGGAGGGCGCGCCGCTGAAAAAATTATTTTTAACAGCAGGACCACCAGAGCTGAAAACGACCTTCTCCAGGCTACGGAAATAGCAACAAATATGGTCTGTCGCTGGGGGATGAGTGAAATACTCGGCCCCCAGGCCTATGGTGTGGGGGACAGCAGTTTCCTGGGGGATGAGATGACGAAAAGGCTGGTTATGAGCTCGGAAACGGCCAATCTCATTGATGGCGAAATTAAAACTCTTCTGACGGAGTGTTACAGTCAGGCGGTGGCTGTTTTAAAGGAGGAAAAACTGTTTCTCAAAGCTCTGGCAGAAATTCTTCTCCAGGTGGAAACAATTGACAGCGAGGAGTTTGAGATAATATATCAATGTTCTCTGACCAAAAAGGAAAAGGCCAGGAGCATGTCTGAGGAAATCTCTGAGTGCAGTGTCTGTCCTGCCAAAGGACACTGCCTTGAGGCAAAGGTGGCGCAGGAACGATGAATTCACTGAAAAAACTTGTCTGGCTTGCGTTTCTGCTGGTTGGCGGGCTACTGATGTGTATCGCCCTGCTCGCTGTTTACCAGTATCGTCTGACGGGAAACTATAATGCGGTGATTGCCGGGAATGGCCGGATACTCTTTCATTTCATGACCATCCGTGAAGGTATAATTGAAGCGTTTATTACGGGAAAAGAGAAGGAGCTCATTCAACTTATACCTGATCTTGAGCAACTCAATTCCGAGTTATTTCTGCTGAAAGAGAACAACCTGGTGGCTCCTGAGCTGAAACTGGCGCTGGCCGACAAGGTGGATTTACCGGGAATGGTGATTCTTCTCCGCCAGGCAGCAGGTGATGACAACCCGAAAACGAAAAAAAAATTGCAGGAGCAGATGCGTTTTACAGCAGATTACCTGATTCAGTATGACAGAATTATTGCCGGTCAGGCCAGGCTGGCTGTAATCAATTTCCAGAAAATGGTGATCGGAGTGTTGGGGCTGATTATCAGCCTGGCGGGTTTTGCCCTTATTCATTTCTATCGCAATACTCTTTTGCCTCTTCTGCAGCTCCAAAAAAATCTTGAAGCCGACATTCCTGAACCGGAAGCTATTCTCCCCTCTCCACCGGTTACCAGAGAAGTCGCCGATCTGGCGTTTTCAGTCCAGCAACTTGTTATCAAAGTCAGGGAACAGGAGTTGTCTTCTGATCCTGCTGCTGTTGACCTGCGTAATAATCTTGAAAAGAACATCAATGAGACGATCAACAGACTCAATGGCATAATGAATTATGCGCAGCTTCTTCATGACGGAGAGAAGGAGAACCAGAATGAGATGCTGCAGAAGATAATAGACAGCAGTGCTGTAATTGCTGCAGAGTGGCGGAAATTAAATTAGAGGGGAGTAAAAAGATGTCTGAGAAGAATTCAAAGCAGGTCTCCACGGAAGAGGAAGGACACTCTATCGGTTGGCAGGAACAGATAGGGCTTTCCGTGAAAACACCCATCGGCCTTCTGGGATTTGGTATTACCACGATGTGTTTTACTTTGACAATCCTCGGCCTGCTGGGGCATGTCACCGGGTTGATCGAAAATCATTATGCGGCTATTGTTACATTTCTGGTTTTCCCATCGGGGATGGTCTTTGGCCTGATTCTCATTCCTGTAGCCTGGTATATGAGGAGGAAGAAATGGTTTAAAAACAGTCTGACGTCAAAAAACGTCATTATTGATTTTGGCAAATCGACTCACAGGAGGGGAGTGATTCTTTTTCTTGTCCTCTCTATTATAAATCTGGCCGTTTTTTCCTTTGTCATCTACGAAGCCTATCATTTCACTGAATCCGATTATTTCTGCGGGGCCGTCTGTCATACGGTGATGGACCCGGAATATACTGCCTATCAGCGCTCTCCCCACGCCAAAGTCGGCTGTGTTTCCTGTCACATAGGCTCGGGAGCCGAATGGTATGTCAAGGCCAAACTTTCCGGGCTTCGTCAGGTGAAGGCGGTTTTTGACGGCAGATTCAGCAGGCCTATTCCTGCCCCGGTGGAACATTTGCGGCCCGCCCAGGACACCTGTGAGCAGTGTCATTGGCCGGAAAAATTCCATGGGAAAAAGGTGAAAAAATTTGTCTCTTACACCAATGATGACCAGGAGAATCCGGAAATACAGGAAATCGCCCTTCATATCGGTGGCAGAAATCCGCTGACCAACAGGTTTGAGGGGATCCACTGGCACGTCAGCAAGGATGTAAAGGTCGAGTACGAGTCACTGAATGAGACCCGGACCAGGATCGGCAGGATCAAGGTGACCAAACCTTCCGGAGTAACTGAGGAATATGTTGTGGATGGTGAAGAGGCAGGTGAGCCGGGAACATGGCGTACCATGGACTGCATTGACTGTCATAACAGACCGACCCATGTCTACGATGATCTTGAAGAGAAAATTGATTTCGGCCTCCATTCAAAAAAACTCGATGCAAAAATCCCGGGTCTCCGGGAAGACAGTATTGCTGTTCTTCAGAAAGAATACGGTTCAAGAAAGCAGGCGGAGGAACAGCTTGTGGAGACTCTTCTGGCGCTTCAGGCTCAACGGAACGGTGATGATTTTGTGGCCGAAAATGAACAGGCCCTGATATCTTCCGGCAGGTATCTGCTTGATGCCTACCTGGCAAATGTCTGGCCGGCGATGAAAGTGACCTGGGGAACATACAAGGGTCACAACGGCCATAAAAACGAAGAGGCCGGCTATGGTTGCTTCCGTTGTCATGATGAGGAACATGCAACGGCCTATGGCAAGACCATTTCCCAGAGTTGTGATCTCTGTCATGATGAGCCGGAATAGATATATCGTAACTACTCACAGGGGTAGCAAATATGTGATTTTATAACCTCTGAACTGTAATTGCTCACAGGTGTCGCAGATTTTTGCAGGCTCTTTTGTTCGCTATAGCCTGCTCACGCGGACAAAAGGGACCGTGAAAAGCTGGAGTGCCTGTGAACAATTGCCCATGGAGATAGCAGCTATGCCCACAGATAGATTCAAAGATTTATTCACCAAAGAAACTCTTCTGAAACTCTTTCCAAAGGAAAGAACCAACGAATTTTTTGACGCCCTTTTTGGTGACGCAAACG
>NZ_JBPLBA010000002.1:0-6207 GCF_054039375.1 Desulfomarina sp.
CGCTTTTTATTTTCTGATTACGTATGAAACTCAGCCTGTTATTTATGAGTCTGGGGATTGGGCCTGTTTTATCAGGCGTATTTCAAAAATCACATTAGACTGATTATAAAATGATCTGGACTGACACCTTTTCATTTGAATTCCTTATCAATTGAGATTTCCAGTGATTTTTGACCGTAGGCTAGCCTGATAAAACAGGCACATCCACAATTTGGCTGAGTTTCATGGGTAATCAAGTTTTATTTTCGCTGTTCCTTGATCTCGAACCAAAAATCTAATTTTTCAAGGCAGCCTACAGTTGTTTACTGTGTTGTGCGTTTTTATTTTTCAAAGCACCCTGTAATGGATAAACCGGGCGGGGGCTCTTGTCCAGATAATACGGCATCATCTGCTGTGCCAGGTCGGTCAGTGCAGCCTGGCGGTTGGCTGGTGAGGGATGGGTGGAGAGAAACCGGGGGACTTTTTTATCGCCCATGTCCGCCATTTTTTGCCAGAGGGAGACGGCGGCCCAGGGATTGTATCCGGCAAGGGCCGCGAGTTCAATACCCATGGTGTCCGCCTCAGTTTCCGCCGTTCTGCTGTTGGGCAGGTTGACGGCAAGGGCTGCTGCGAGTGCGCTGCCGGAGAGAATCGCTCCCCTGTGGCGACTGTTTTTCGAGGCAACGGCGAGACCGACCATGCCGATCTGTGTCGCCATGGCCATGGACATTTTTTCCGCAGTATGGTTCGCCAGGGCATGGGAAATCTCATGGCCCATAACCTGGGCGATTTCGTCATCCGTTGCCTTGATCTTTTCAATAAGTCCGGTGTAGATTGCCATTTTTCCACCGGCCATGCACCAGGCATTGACTGTATCCGGATCATCAATCACTTTGACGCTCCACTCCCAGTTGTCAGTGTAGGGATAAAGCCGGATTGCCTGGGCGATCAGCCTGCCGGTAATATATCTGATACGTGCCGAGGTAACAGGGTCACTGTCAATTTTCCCTTTTTTTTCCAGGGGGCGCAGTGTCTGGATATACGCTTCTTTTGAGGCGGAAATAGCCTGTTGTGGAGAGATGAGCATAAGCTGGGAGCGACCGGTGGGACTGGTGGCGCAGCTGCACAGAAGAAGCAGAAGAATGACTGTTACAAATTTTTTCATGGGTGTGTATAATCGGCTTTCATAATCCATAATTTACAGGCTTTCCTGAAAAAATGTCTTTCAAAATTCTAATTTGCCAATGTACCTTATATTGGTTTTGCAAATGCCCTGAATTGTAAAAATAATCCATGTCTGTCGAGGATACAACCCAAATACGCAGCATCAATTGAAGAGGTCGGAGAATGAAAATGAACGTGGGGGAATACAGGCCATTCTGGTGTGACCAGCTGCTGATGGAATATGATACTATTCTCTGGAGTTATAATATTGATCTCTCCCCGCCGATTCTGGAAATTTCCGAATCAAAACTGGAAATGGGATCCTGGAACAGCACGACCAGGACTCTCGCTCTCAGTTCCCACCTGATCACGCAATATCCCTGGACGGTAGTGCAGCAGGTCCTGAAACATGAAATGGCCCACCAGGTATGTTCAGAATTAATGGGAAGCAGTGAAACCGGGCATGGCCGGGATTTTTTGCACGCCTGTGAACTGCTCTGCGTTGAAGCGGAGTTTTGCGGGTCCTGTTCAACGCCCGCGGAACTGGAGGCAGGTCTTGCAGGAAAAAACACGATTTCCGGGTCCGGCAGGAAATTTATAGACAGGATTGAGAAACTGCTGGCCCTGGCCACCTCTCCAAATGAACATGAGGCGGCCCTGGCCATGGAAAAAGCTACTGAATTGATAGATAAATATGGAGTGAGCGCTTTTGAGCTGGGACGCAAGCGAAATTTCGGGTATATACTCATAAACAGAAAACGCAAACGGATAGAGCGGTACCAGCGGGTTATCTGCAGGATTCTGCAGGATTTTTTTTCTGTCCGGGTAGTGATGTCAACCCTCTATGACCCGTTTCTTGTCGATAGCCACAAGGTGATTGAGTTGCTCGGTACCAGGGAGAATGTGGTTATTGCGGAATACTGCTATTATTTTCTGGAAAACAAGCTGGAATCTCTTTGGAACCATAACAGACACAGGTTCAGGGGGCAGGCGAGAAGAGAGAAAAACAGTTATTTCCTTGGATTACTGGCCGGTTTTTATAAAAAACTGGAGCAGGGCAGGGAAAAACGGGAGAAGAGAGGGGGCAGAGGGAATCATTCAGTTGAAATTGAACAGATGCTGATGGTCAGCAGGAATGAACTGGACCGTTATGTGTCATCGCGATTTCCCCGGTTGCGTAAAGCAAGGCGCTCCGGCGCAAAGGTGTACCGCAATACCTATAGTGAGGGGGTAAAAACCGGTGGGACAATCACCCTGGCAAAAGGGGTGTCCGGAGATTCGAAGGAAAGTGGACGATTCGTAACAGACGGTTGAATATGGTGAAATCATTGCGTATTATTTCAAGTCGATGGGGAAGGCTGGAAGTGGAAAGACTGGGCGTTGGCAGGGATTTCAAGCTCTGGCCTGGTGGCGGACGCAGCTGGGACTGGAATGAATTCGGTACCGCTCATGGAAAAGGAATACATCCCGGGGAGCTGGAGGAACTGATTGCAAATGGCAGTCGGGTTATTGTCCTGACCACGGGGCGGCTGCACAGACTGAAGATTTCGCCGGCAACTGTGGAAAAGGCCCGGCGGGAAAATATCCGGCTCATTGTGGCTGCCACAGGAAAAGGGGTAAAACTCTATAACGAGCAGGTGGAAAAAGGTGTTGCCGTCGGAGGACTTTTTCACTCGACCTGCTGAGGACAAAAAATGGATACGGAAATTATTACCAGGTTGAAATCCTGTCTGGAAAGAGGGATTCCTGCTGCGTCTGTTACTGTAATCAGCAGTTCAGGCCATACACCCGCAAGGATAGGTGACATGATGCTTGTTCTGCCGGGGGAGAAAATCGGTTCCGTGGGAGGAGGTCAACTGGAACATTTTGTTGTTGTTGAGGCGGAGAAATTACTGGCTGCCGGGAAAAGCCGCGAGATCCAACATGGAGGTGACGGTACAGGAAAAACAGGTTCGGCCTGCGGTGGCAATGTGCGGTTGTTTGTCCGTGTTTTTGGAACCAGTCCCAGGCTGGTGATAGTTGGAGCGGGTCATGTGGCCAGGGAATTGTATACCCTGGGGGCATATCTTGGTTTTGGAGTTGTCATTGTTGACGATAGAAAGGATATGCTGGCGGCTGACGAGTTTTTGGGAGCCGAAACTGTTTTTGTTGAGCAGTTTGATGAAAACCTGAAAGAACTAATTACCGGGAACTGTTATGTGGCTATTGCCACTCGAAGCCACGAAACAGACCGGGTAGCTGTGGAGGCCCTGATCGGGGCTGATGTCCGTTATCTAGGTCTGATCGGCAGCAGCAGCAAGCTGCGGGGTATTTTCGGTTCACTACGGGAAAAAGGTATTCCAGGGGAAAGGATAGGTGAGATTCATGCCCCAATGGGCCTCAATATTGCTTCGAGAAATCCCAGGGAAATTGCCATGTCCATTATGGCTGAGATACTGCTGATAAAAAACGGTGGCTCTCCGGAATATATGCGGGATGTAAAGAATGTTGGCAATTTTTGACAGGGACGCTATAAACCCGTCCCTTGGGGCTTGACTGCAGCCGTCCTGGCTGCAGACACCCTCGGCCAAGGTCGGAATGGGACTTTTGGGGCCCATTTTATCCTCAAGTTAATGACATTGACCTATGAACTGTAATTGTTCACAAGCACCCCAGCTTTTCAGGTCGGAAAATATCAGGCCTGAATCATTTCCTCTTCAACCATGCGGTCTATAAAATCGAGAACAAACTGACGCTGGATTTTTGAGGCGTGGGCGATGCAGGTGCAGTGGAGATTGGACTGGCTGCGCACCAGCAGTTCAAAACGGACGGAAACATTGTCGATCTCTACACCCAGGTAGAAGGGTCCGTGTTCCTCATGTCCCTGCTGGGCCTCGGAGAGAAGGTCTGGCGGCAGCTCCATCCAGTAAAGGCCGATCATGGGGCCCTGTTTGAGGGTGCGTTTCAGGTAGGAGTCTATATTATCCCGTTCCATCGGGGAGAGTTCATCAATGACTATCTGTCGCATTTTTTTAAAGTGCTGGATTCAGGTTATATGTCAAGCCAGGTTGTATCCGTATTGAGGTTTTCAAAGCCTTCCTCCCGGACAACCACCATGTTTTCCAGGCGTATTCCGCCCCAGCCCGGCAGGTAGATGCCCGGTTCCACAGTAACGACCATACCGGCCTTTAATTTTTTACGGGAAAGAGGAGAAAGCCTTGGCTCCTCATGGACCGCCAGCCCCACACCGTGACCGAGACCGTGTCCGAAGCAGGAGCCGTATCCGCCATCGGAAATTACGGTGCGGGCGGCTCGGTCTACTTCTTTGCCGGTTACTCCGGCCCTGATCTTTTCCAGTCCTGCAAGCTGGGCTTTACGTACGAGTCGATGAAGCTTGAGGTATTTTTTTCCTGGTTTTCCGGGGACGAAATTCCTGGTCATGTCTGAACAGTATCCATCCAGGACCAGTCCCATGTCAATGGTGAGTGATTTATTCTTTCTGATTCTGGCCCGGGTAGGAACAGCGTGGGGCAGAGCGCTGTTTTTTCCGGAGGCAATGATGGAATCAAAGCTTGTGGATTCCGCACCTTTTCTTCGCATCAGCGTTTCAATGGCCAGGGCCAGTTCGATTTCGGTCATTTTCCCGCTGATGGTTGTGAAAATTTCCTGAAAAACCTTTTCATTGAGCCGAACAGATTGCCGTAGAAGATCAATTTCATCCTTATCCTTGATGATCCGCAGTTTTTCAACGAGGTCAGTCAGCGGGACAAGACGGATACCTTTCTTTTTCAGGGTGGAGGCCATTTTTTTTGCAACTGAATGAAGTGTATAATGGCTTTCGAAACCGAGTTTTTTTATATTCAGTTCAGGAAGAAGGCCGGTCAGCAGCTTAAGCAGTCCTTTTCTGTAAATATGGACAGTGGCCCAGGGAACATCCTGTTCGGCCTGGAGCTGGTAGCGGAAATCAGTGAGCAGATGAACAGGGCCGGAAGCCGGAATAATCAGGACACCGGAACTTTCGCCAATACCATGGTCGCCCCCCCTGTAACCACTGAGATATCTTCTGTTTTCCGGTTGGCTCACAAGAAGGGCATCGATATTCCTGCGTCGCAGACGGGTCTGCACTTTTTTTATTCGTTTCTGGTAATTCATTATAATCCCGGTGGTAATTGGTCACAGGGGCAGTAACTTTGTGATTTTATTATCTCTGAACTGTAATTACTCCCGGTGCGCTATAGGGATGGGCAGAGTCGTTCCATGATCAACTCTTTCCGTTGATCCAGGGCGTCATTATACTGGCCATTGAGGTTTGAGAGCATCTTGGACAACTCTTCATGGTACTGCGGATGCATAGCCGGATTAACAGGGCCTCCGCCTTTTCCAGATGCCATCTGCTGCTGTTCCAGTTGTGTTCGTATGGCATCTTCAAGTTGTTGAACTGACTGCTGTTTATGTTGTCCGTACTGACCAAGGAGCTGTTGCAGCTCTCCGCAGATGCTGGAGACTTCTCCACCATTTCCTGCCAGCATCAAAATACCTTTCATCGCGCTTGTTCCTTCCTGATCTCCGGATTCATCACGGGGCAGGACAATATTTCTCAACAGGGTCTGCACCATTCCGTGTCGTACGGGAATCTGGGTATCAGGGGGTTGGCTGAGCAGTTCTTCCTGGAGGTTTGCAATTTTACCATTCAAAAAATCAGCCGCCAGCCGCATGCCGGTCTTGATCAGGTTTTCACGGTCGTCTGTTGTGGGAGCTTCCTCGGCCATTTTTGCCGCCCGCTCCAGCACCATTTCCATGGTGCTTTTAATTTCTGTCATTATATCTTTGTCCCAAAAAAGAATAGAAGAAAAGTCGTTCACCCGGTCATGGATGGAGAGGTTCTCCGGCGAATGTACAATAGAGTTGCCGGGTTGGCAAAGAAAAACGTAATTACTCACAGGTACCCCAGCTTTTCGCGGTCTCTTTCGTCCGCATAGATAAAATGAGAAGGCTGGTTCCCCCTTCAACGAGCTGTGGTATATTCACGCTCAAAAAAACGCAGTCTCAAGGCTGCACAACAAAGGAGAACCAGCCATGGGTAAT
>NZ_JBPLBA010000003.1:0-23087 GCF_054039375.1 Desulfomarina sp.
TTCCTCGAAAGTAGGCAAAAAACCATGAAAAAGCAATTGAAATTCTAATTACATACGCGCATTGTAACTCCTCACAGGGCCAACAGGGACTTTCATTGACTTTTTATGGCCGAACCATAGGAACCGATTGTTCTTTATTCACATTGATGGCCGCCATGCTGACCGTATTGGTAATTAGTCACAGGTGCCGCAGATTTTTGCAGGCTCTTCTTCCCTATAGCCTACCTGTGTGGACAAAAGAAACCGTGAAAAGCCGGGGTGCCGTGAGCAATTACCGGTATTGTATTATTTGCTTGTTCACCCTTTCTGTACTATAATTTAAGTACGCCTTACTTTTTGTGGGTAAAAAGCCCTCCACTTCGAACCTGTCAATCATCTCCAGCAAAAGGTCAAACTATGCCCCGAACCCCTATCACGCTGACCCAGGATATTGATTCTCTCTCCATTCTCGATGAACATGGCAATCTGGACCGCGAACTCGAACCGGAACTCAGTGATGAAAAGCTGCTTGAACTGTACCGGGCCATGGTTTTAGGACGAAAATTTGATGAACGCATGCTTGATCTCCAGCGCCAGGGAAGAATCGGCACTTTCCCGCCGACCAAGGGGCAGGAAGCCGCCCAGATTGGCTGCAGCGGTGTACTGAAAAAAAAAGACTGGTTTGTCCCGTCATTCAGAGAAACTCCAGCCGAGATACACAGGGGAAGAAGTCTGGAGTCTATCCTCCTCTACTATAACGGTTACAACGAAGGGGCCAGGATAGACCCGAAACAGCGGGACCTGCCCATGTCGATCCCTGTGGCCTCCCAGATTCTGCATGCTGTCGGCCTCGGGATGGCCGCGAAATACAGAAAAACGGATGAAATTGTAATGAGTATTTTTGGGGACGGTGCCACCTCGGAAGGTGATTTCCATGAAGCATTGAACTGTGCTTCCGTCTTCCGGTCTCCCGTTATTTTTGTCTGCCAGAACAACCAGTGGGCCATTTCTCTTCCTATCAGCAGACAGATGCACTCGAAAACGATCGTCCAGAAAGCTGCCGCATACGACATGCCGGGAATACAGGTTGACGGCAATGACATTCTGGCCGTTTACTCCGCTGCTGAAGAGGCAGCAGACAGGGCCCGCAGGGGTGATGGGCCGACATTTATAGAATGTGTAACTTACCGGATCATGATGCACACTACTGCTGATGATCCCAGCCGTTACAGGCTGAATGAGGATGTTGAAAAATGGAAGAAGAAAGATCCTGTTTCGCGCTTTGCCCTTTATCTCCAAAGAAAAAACATACTTTCAGAAGAAGAAAACGGAGACCTCGAAAAGGAAATACTTGCCAAAATTCAATCTGCTGTTGAATACGCTGAAAAAACGATGAAAAACATCGGAAATCCGCTGGAAATGTTCGACCATCTTTTCAATGAACTTCCACCTTATATTCAGTTGCAAAAAAAGGAACTGGAAAAACTGCTGGCAGATCGTGGGGAGGAAAACCATGGCTAAAATGAATATGGTCCAGGCCATTAACCTCGCCCTGAAGCAGGAAATGGAAAGCGATGACTCCATAATTGTTCTTGGTGAAGATGTCGGCAGGGATGGAGGAGTGTTCAGGGTGACTGACGGACTTCTCGAACTTTTCGGAGAAGAGCGTGTCATCGACACCCCGCTGGCCGAATCGGCAATCGCAGGAATGTCCATTGGAATGGCAGCCTACGGTCTTAAACCTGTGTGTGAAATCCAGTTTTCAGGTTTTGCCTATGAAAACTTCCACCAGATCGAAAACCATGCCGCCCGCTACCGCTGGCGTACCAGGGGGCGCCTCACCATCCCCATGGTTCTCCGCACCCCCTATGGAGGCGGAGTCCGGGCCCTGGAGCATCATTCCGAAAGCAGGGAGGCATACTGGGCGCATACACCAGGTCTGAAGATGGTCATCCCTTCAGGCCCCAGGAATGCCCGCGCCCTCCTGGTCAGCGCCATAAGAGACCCTGATCCTGTGATTTTTTATGAAGCAAAGGGTCTCTACAGGGCGTTCAGAGAAGAGGTCCCGGAAGATCCTGAAATCATACCCATAGGCCTGCCTCAGGTTATCCGAAAAGGAAACAGTATTACTCTGATCAGCTACGGTGCAATGACCAGAACAGCAATTGCCGCTGCCGATGTCCTGAAAAAACAGGATGGGTTGGAGGCAGATATCATTGATCTGCTGACTCTTTCACCACTCAATACGGATCTGATCATCAAGTTCGTAAAAAAAACCGGCAGGGTGGTGATTGTTCATGAGGCTCCAAGAAGCTTCGGCCCTGGAGCGGAAATCGTAACCCGTATCATGGAAGAGGCTTTTTATTACCTTGAAATGCCCCCTGAGCGGGTAACCGGGTATGATGTTATCATTCCCTATTTTTCCAGGGAAAAAGAGTATATTCCCGGCATTGAACGGATAGTTGCCGCTGCCAGGCGTCTCTTTAACTGAATCCCGGCCCCGCAAGCTGTAATGCGTTGCAATGACGAGAGCACCATATTTTTGAACAGACTTGAGGGTGGCCGAATTGTATTTCAAAATGTTATCATGAAAAGCATCACGAAACCATCATGGGTCAGGTGATCTTTTTTTCACACTCGAGAGGAAACATGTCAACATCGTTTACTTTACCCGATCTTGGAGAAGGCGTTCATGAAGCTGAAATCCTGAAAATCCACGTTTCCCCCGGCCAGCAAATCAAAGAGGGCGAAATTATTCTTGAAGTTGAAACCGACAAGGCTGCCGTCGAGATACCCTCCCCCTTTACCGGCATGGTCAGTGAAATCATGGTAAAGGAAGGGGATTCAGCAGAAGTGGGAGATGTCCTGATAGTCTTTGATAGAGATACAGCCACAGACCAGCCGGCGGCAGAAAAAAAACTACCACCTCAAAAGAGTGCCGCTTCTCTTTTACTGCCGGTTCCGGCCTCCCCGGCAACCCGGAGGATTGCAAGGGAACTGGGGGTAAATCTCCGGGATATCTCCCCCACCGGCCATGGGGGCATTGTCACCCGGGAAGACGTGGAGAAATTCGCCGCGGCTAAAACCGGGGAAACTGTTGAGAAAGAGGAAGAATTGGTGCAGGAACAGACTGTTAAGGAGCTTTCTCCTTCCACTCTCCCCGACTTTTCAAAATGGGGAGAAATAGAACGTATACCATTTCGCTCCATTCGAAGAACGACCGCACGAAAAATGAGTGAAGCCTGGAGTCGTATTCCCCATGTCTACTGCCATGACATGGTCGATATCACCAGACTGGAAGAATTCCGTATAAAACATAAAGAAGAGATAGAGGAAGCGGGAGGCAGGCTGACCCTTACCGTTTTCGCTCTCAAGGCTGTGGTTGCCGGTCTGACAACGTTCCCCCTTTTCAATGCCAGTCTTGACACCAGGAATAAGGAAATCATACTGAAAAAATATTTTCATATCGGTGTTGCCATGGATTCCGGCTCAGGCCTCGTTGTACCCGTTATCCGTGATGTGGAGAGAAAAAGCATCAGAGACATCGCCATAGAACTCCGCAAGGTGGTGGTCCGAACCAGGACAGGAACCCTCAGCCGTGAAGAGATGCGTGGTTCTACCTTCACCATCACCAACACCGGCCCCCTGGGTGGTGCCGGCTTCACCGCAATAATCAACTATCCGGAAGTGGCTATCCTCGGCATGGGCCAGGGCCGAAGACAACCTGTTGTGACAGTCGACGACCATGGCCGGGAAAAAATAGTACCTCGCCTCATGATGCCGGTTGTACTTGGATTTGATCACAGGGTGGTTGACGGAGCCGATGCGATCCGCTTTCTGCGCCTGATCATCGACAGCCTGAAGGATCCGGATGAACTGCTTATGACAATGATATAGGAGAGACAAGATGGTCATGGGAGATATGCAGCTGGAAACGGAGCTGCTAATTCTGGGCAGTGGACCCGGTGGTTATGGCGCCGCTTTCAGAGCTGCGGATCTCGGCCTTGAAGTAACTGTTGCAGACCCCAATCCTGCCCCCGGCGGCGCATGTCTTCACCACGGCTGCATTCCTTCCAAAACATTTCTCTATCTTGCAGGTTTGATCCATGATACAGAACGAGCACGGGAAATGGGAGTTCATTTCGGACCGGCTGAAATTGATATTGCCGCCCTGTCAGCCTGGAAAGATAAAACAATTAACGAGCTGGCAGAGAGCCTGCAGGCCCTGTTCAGCCGGCGAAACATTGAACTGATACATGGAAATGCCGTCTTTACCGATTCCCGAAGCGTCAGACTGCAGGGAGGAGGAATCAGCAAAATAACATTCCAGCATGCGATTATCGCCACAGGTTCCCGCCCGGCATCTTTTCCAGCTGTTGATTTCGATTCCTCAAGTCGTGTTCTCAGTTCAACGGAAGCCCTTCAGCTGGAAGATATTCCGGGCAGACTGCTTGTCATTGGCGGAGGTGTTGCTGGCCTGGAACTCGGCTCCATATACAGCAGTTTCGGCAGCAGGGTCAGCCTGGTGGAAAAGGGGGAAAAGCTTCTTCCCCCAGTGGATCAGGATCTGGTGGAACCTCTTTACAGCAGCCTGAGCAATAAATTTGACACCCTCGCAACAAATACTGAGGTGACTCAAATCCATGCCCATGAAGAATATGTAGAAGTTGAACTTGAAACGGCAGGGATAAAAACAAAGGAAAAATTCGACAAGATCATCGTCACCACAGGCAGAACAGCCAGCAGCGATCGACTTGGCCTTGAAAATACGGCCGTTAAACTTGATTCCACAGGTTTTATTGAGACAGACGACACCCTCAGAACCAGTGAAAAAAACATATTCGCGGTTGGAGATGTCACCGGCCTTCCCATGCTGGCCCACAGGGCAATCCGTCAGGGACAGACAGCTGCCGAAGTCATTGCAGGTCTGCCGTCCGCCTACGATATTCGCGCGACACCTGCCATCATTTACACCGATCCGCAGATTGCCTGGTGCGGCCTGACCGAACTGGAAGCCCGCGAGCGGTCCCAGCCCTGTACAGTTCAGAAATTCCCCTGGAAATATTCGGACCGAGCCAGGTCCATGGGCAGAACAAACGGCCTGACCAAACTGTTAACGGATCCTGACAGCGGCAGAATCCTGGGCATGGGTATTGTCGGTCGCGAAGCTGAAAATCTCATTGCCGAAGCCGTTCTGGCCATCGAGATGGGGGCTCTTGCTGAAGATCTCGCTCTCACCCTCCACCCCTATCCCAGTCTGTCTGAAACCGAGGCAGAAGCGGCAGAACTTTTTTCCGGTGCCTCCACACATTTCCATCCTGGTAAAACGCCAGGTCTTCCTGGCAGTTAACCAGTGGTTGTGAGCAATTACAGTTCAGAGGTAATAAAACCATATAGTTGCGCCCCTGTGATCAATTACGTGCCTGTCCATAAATGTGCAATTTCGTTCAAAACTCAACCTGACACCTGAGTCCTGAGATGTGCCTGTTTTATCAGGAATATCTCTAATCCGGCTGAGTTTCATGGATCATCAGGGAAATTTTTGGTTTAATTTTTCCACGATTTTGCATATCATGAAACTCTTTAATATCCGGCAGGACATCGGAATTCAGAAAATACGGCACAGGGAAGAAACATGGCTCACGCAGTTGAACTCTACGATACAACCCTCAGGGACGGCACCCAGGCAGAAAACTTCAATCTCTCTGTTGAAGATAAAATCCGCATAACAGTGGCCCTTGATAAACTGGGCATTGATTATATAGAAGGGGGATGGCCGGGATCAAATCCGATGTCTGTTGAATATTTCAACAAAATGCAGGCCATAAAACTGAACCATGCAAAACTGGCCGCCTTCGGCTCCACCCGCCATCTCAAGAACAGTCCTGAAGATGACCCGAACCTGCAGGCACTTATCGCCGCGCGGACACCGGCAATAACAATTTTCGGCAAAAGCTGGGATATCCATGTTCATGAAGCACTGCGTATCGAACTGGAGGATAATCTGCTGATCATCAGAGAAACCCTGGCTTATCTCCGCCCCCATGTTGACCATCTTTTCTACGACGCTGAACATTTTTTTGACGGTTTCAAGCACAATGAGGAATATGCCCTCCTCACCCTGGAAAGCGCCATTGAGGGCGGGGCCGAAACACTGATTCTCTGTGACACGAACGGCGGAACTCTTCCCCATGAACTGTCACCGATCATCCACCGGGTTCAGCATTATTTTGCGGACAGGAACATCAAGGTCACCCTGGGGATACACGCACATAACGATTCAGAATCCGCCGTGGCAAATTCGTTACTGGCCGTTGCCGACGCAAAGGTCAACCAGGTCCAGGGGACAATAAACGGATTCGGTGAACGATGCGGTAATGCCAATCTGACATCCATCATCCCCGCCCTTGTTTTCAAGCTCGGAGTGGAATGCGAAGTGAGAAAACATATTGACCGCCTCTACTCCACTTCACGCTACGTCAATGAACTGGCCAACCTCCCCCATAACCGATATCAACCGTATGTCGGCGAATCGGCATTTGCCCACAAGGGCGGAATCCATGTCAGTGCCGTCAAACACAACCCGCTGACCTATGAACATATTCAACCGGATCGGGTGGGCAACATCCGCAGAATACTCATCTCGGACCAGTCGGGTCGCTCAAACATCCTCCACAAGGCAAAACAGTGGAACCTGAAGCTTTCTCCAGATGATCCGGTCCTGCCGACAATCATCGCCAAACTGAAGGAACTTGAGAACCTGGGCTACCAGTATGAAGGGGCGGAAGCCAGTTTTGAACTGCTGATGAGAAAGGCTCTGGGACTCCAGCGCAACTATTTTGAGTTTGAAAGTTTCAGGGTCATGAACCACAAGTACCGGATGGACAAACCGCCTCTCACGGAAGCCACTATCCGTCTCTTCGTCGGCGGGCGGGAAGTTCATACTGCCGCCATGGGAGACGGCCCTGTAAACGCCCTGGATACAGCCATCAGAAAAGCCCTGACCCGCTTTTATCCCTGCCTTGAGAAGATGGAACTGGCCGATTACAAGGTCCGTGTACTCTCCGGGGAAAAGGGCACAGAAGCCAGGGTAAGGGTCCTTGTTGAAAGCAGGGATGAGCACTGCACATGGGGCACAGTGGGCGTTTCCGTCAATATCATCGAGGCAAGCTGGCAGGCCCTGGTTGACAGTATCAATTACAAACTGCTTAAAGATCTGAACCCCTGAGAACCGGTAATGTAACTCCTCACGGGTCCCGGTTAGCCATCGGGAAAGAGCTTCCTGATTTCAAGAAACTGATCCAGGTTTTCCATCATCAGGTCAACAAGACGGGGATCAAAGTGTGCCTCTTTCTCCTGTTGAATATGATCTATGATTTCAGGTAACGGCCAGGCATCCTTGTAACACCTGCTTGACCCCAGGGCATCAAAAACATCGACAAGGGCAACAATTCTTCCATAGGGATGAATCGATTCCCCCGCAAGCCCCCGCGGATACCCCCTGCCATTCCACTTTTCATGATGCTCATGGGCTACGATGGCCGCAGCTTTCAGAATCGGCCTGTCAGATCCTTTCAGAATTTCATATCCCAGGATGGTATGTTCCTCCATCAGCCTGAACTCTTCCTCCGTCAACCTGCCCGGTTTGTTCAAGATGGAATCGGGAATACCGATCTTACCGGCATCATGCATGGGTGCGGCAAACCGCAGAATCCGTGCTTCCACCTCTTCCATACCTGACAGACGGGCAAGAACATAAGAATATTCAGCAACCCGGCGAACGTGATTTGCCGATTCCTTGGAGCGGGTTTCTATCACCTCGCCCAGAGTGATAACCAGTTCCTTCTGGGTATTGATAAGTTCTTCGTTCAACATGAGATTGTCAAGAGCGCTGGCGACATTTGTGATATAGAGCTGCACCAGACGCTTGTCTCCGTCAGTCATTCCCGCGGAAACAGTGTCCAGGTAAAATATACACTCCACCCCCTGGGGTGACCGGACATAACCGAAGAACTCATCATCCGTCACGACACTTTTACGGGACGAAAACACCGCATCCAGTTTTTTCATGATGGTGCGGCCAAAAACAAAATCAACCTTGTGCCCACTGCATTTTTTATAAGGTCCGGAACCACAGACAACCCTACTGCTGCCATTCTGCTTCATTACAGCAAAACTTCCCATTTTTTCAAGAAGTTCGGCACAGTCTTCTCTATCAATCCCTTCCAGTCGTATCAAACGGTGCAGGCGATTCAGCACACCAATGAAGAGATCCCTGTATGTCAGAAACGAAAACAGGCCACCGGAAGCATCAACAATATCCTCGAGATGCCGATACATCAGCAGGAGTTCTTCCTGTTTCTGTTTTCTCTCTGCTATTTCAACCTGCAGGGCTTTATTATTTCTCCTGAGGGCCTCTGTTTTTTCCCTCACCTCCTGTTCAAGGTGCTCCTGATACCTCCTGTTTTCACGAATCAGATGCACTTTTTCCATACACCTGTCAATGGCATTTTCCAGGATGGCCATACTGCCGATGGGCTTGGTGAGATAATCCCAGGCCCCCAGCTTTACAGTCTGCACGGCATCGTTCAACTGTCCGGCGCCTGAGATAATAATCACGGGAGTTTCCGGGGATGTCTTATGCAGATGGGCCAGCACCTCAAGACCGCCCATCACAGGCATATCAAGATCCGTCAACACCAGATCAATCTGCCGGCGGGCAAAAATCTCAAGACCTTCCCGGCCGTTTTTTGCCAGTATCGCTTCATGCCCCCATCGGTCAAGAAACGCTGCAAAGGTGGCCCGCACCATTTCTTCATCTTCGATAAGCAATATCTTCAGGTTTTTTCTTTCCCTGTCTTCTATTTCTTTGCTCATTTTACCTTTCCAGTACAGACAAAACAGGATTCAGTTGACGGTGGCTGCAGATACCTCTTGAGAGTCCCGGCAGATTCAACTATTCTTACGCTAGATGGTCTTAAAACGATATCACAAATCTACTGTCTTTGAACAGGAAAAGAATCAACCGAAGGATACTTCACCATGAGCGACAACAAACGACAGGCTTCTATCAATCCCCTGTCTCCCATAGTTTCTTCGGAGCACCTTACATCCCCCGACAGCTGGCCCTTAAGTGAATTTGAATATGGCATGATCATCGCCCATAATGCGTTTTCCCGCTGGATGATCCGCTGTATGCATGCCGCCGGATATTCTGATTTCAGCCCACTGGACGTGCTGGTTCTCCACAATGTCAATCATCGGGACCGGCAGAAGAAACTGGTGGATATCTGTTTTGTCCTCCATATAGAAGACCAGCACACTGTCAACTATTCCCTGAAAAAACTGGTCAAGGCCGGCCTGGTCGCCAGGGAAAAACACGGCAAGGAAATTTTATATTCCGCCACGGAAAAAGGCAGAAAGGCCTGCAGGGATTACAGGGAAATCCGGGAACAATGCCTTACATCCGCCTACCGCACCCTCGACCAGAACGGTTCTGAAATGCGCCAGTCCGCCGCCCTCCTGCGGCTGATGTCAGGGTTGTATGACCAGGCCTCAAGAGCGGCCTCATCCCTGTGAGCAATTATCCGTCTACACCATTTCTGCCATCCACATGGTCAGAGGGGAATAAAAGGTGATGATCAGGAGATCCACCAGGAGAATAAAGAGAAAAGGAAGTACCCTGCGGCTCACTGCCCCCAGCCTGTCCCCGGAAATGGAGGCGGCCACAATCAGGCAGATTCCCATGGGCGGAGTCAGCATTCCGATGGCCAGGTTGGCCACCACAATAACTCCGAGCTGAATCATATCAATATGCAGAGCCGGCAGCATGGTTGTAATGACGGGAACCAGTAGAATCAGTGCGGCTGTCGTCTCAATGAATGTCCCGGCCACCAGGAGAACAATATTAATCAGTAACAGCAGAACAACAGGATTATCAGAAATGGTGAGCAGCCCCGCCGCCAGAGTTGCCGGGATATTCTCTATGGCGGCAATCCAGCTGAAAATCGAGGCCATGGCGATAATAAACATGACTATGGCCGAGATCACGGCCCCATCCCTGAACAATGGAAACAGATCCCGAAAACCAAATTCCCGATAAACAAACATGCCCACCAGCAGGGCATAGACAACAGCCACCGCCGCAGATTCAGTCGCGGTAAAAACACCTGTCAGGATACCGCCCAGGATGATGAGCGGAGCCCCCATGGCGAGCAGACCACGCCGGAAACTCATCCAGACCTCTTCTGCAGAAAATCGTGTGACGTTGGTGTAATTGTACTGAGCTGAAACAAAGGTTGAGACGGCAACAAGGGAAAAACCGATCAGGATCCCCGGCAGGATTCCCGCCATAAACAACCGGCCCACCGAGGCTCCCGTCAGAAAGCCGAAAATGATCATGGGAATGGACGGAGGAATAATCACCCCGATGGAACCTCCTGCGGCCTGCACCGCGGCCGCAAAATCGGAGTCATACCCTGATTTCTTCATGGCCGGGATCAGGATTGCCCCCACCGCGGCCGCATCCGCCGCGGCCGACCCGGAGATACCGGCAAAAAACATGGCTGAAACAATGGTGACCGCGGCCAGTCCTCCGGGCAGCCAACCAACCAGACTGTTAGCAAAATCAATGATCCTGCGGCTGATTCCACCCGCCTCCATCAGCACCCCGGCAAACATAAACAGAGGAACCGCCATCAGGTGAAAGGAATCTGTGCCTGAGAACATGCGCTGGGCAACCATCATAAGCGGGAAATCGCCCTGCGCGATAATGGTGATCACGGAACTCATGCCAATGGCCACACCAATTGGCGCATTGATGAGAAAAAAGAAGAGGAGTGAGAGAAGAAGGATTTCCGTGGTCACTTTTTCTCTCCGTGCATGGTCCGCAGGAAAAAGAGCAGTCCGTAAATCAGAAGAATACAACCGGCCAGGGGGATCACTGCAAGAATAATCCATTTTGGAATCCCCAGGGCCGGGGAAATCTGCAGACGAACGAACCAGGCAAACTGCACACCGGAAAAAACCATGACCACAGCCAGGGCCATGGAAGAAAGATGAACCAACAGGCGGGCCAGGCGCTGGTATTTTTCCGAAATGCGCGCGGTCAACACATCAACCCCGGGATGCAGATTGCGGTAATAGGCAACGGTGGCCCCAAGAAAACTGAGCCATACCAGCATATAACGGGCCAGTTCCTCAGACCAGAAAAGAGAGGCGTTGAGAACATATCTGCAGAAAACCTGCACAGCCACCAGGACAGCCATGGAAAAACCAAGGCCGAAAAGCAGGTACTCGAGCAGCCTGTTTACTGCGGAACAGCCTTTTTCGAGAATATTCAAAACCACTATTCCGCCACGGATAGTTACCTGGTTGCCTCAAGAATTTTCAACAGCAGTGAATGTACTTTCGGCTCCCTGAAAAGTTCCATATCCTTTAAATCAGCAACCCTGGCCCTGAAAGAGGCGATATCGGGATGCTCTTCCACTATCATCCCCCTGTCCTTCAGCAATTGAAGACGGGCGCCATCCTTATCACGATTATCCCTGCGCTGGAAACGGGCTGCCTCCCGCATGGCCCCGGCAATCATGTTTCTGTCAGACTCGTTCAGGCTCTTCCACCAGACCAATGAGGCCACATCGATATGGGGAGAATAAACATGACGGGTCAGGGTCATATATTTCTGGATTTCAAAAAATTTATAGACCTCCATGACCCAGAGCGGATTCTCCTGACCGTCTATAACGCCCTGCTCCAGCTCCGTATAAATGGGCCAGGGCATGGGAGTGGGGTTTGCACCGAGTGCCTGCCAGATGGCCTTATGCAATGCCGAAGCCATTACCCGGATTTTCAGACCCTTTATATCAGCCGCAGCCTTGACCGCATGCTTATTGTTAGTCAGGTTACGAAAACCGTTCTCAGAAAAACAGAGCCCCTTGAAACCGACCGTCTCAAGATCATCCAGAATTTCTTTACCAAGGGGACCGTCAAGAACCATATCAGCCTGGGCCGCATCTTTGAAAAGAAATGGATAATTGACAACCCGGACGATGGGATCAAAGGTGTCAAACGGACCCGCCGTAATAACACCCATCTGCACGGTGTTCATCTGGATCTGCTGGAGAATTTCCGTCTCATTGCCAATGGACTTGGAATGGTAAACCGTGACCTTGAAGGCCCCGTTCGAACGCTGTTCCACCAGCTCCTTGAATTTTGCCGCCACGATATTCTGGGCCGAACCCGGCTTGGTCACCACGCCCAGTTTTATCACCTGTGCCCCAAAAGAACTTTGAACAACAACTGTAATGAAAAACACACAGAGAAGACAAATGACTTTTTTCATGGGAGGCTCCGATAGCATAGTTGTTCTTGATTACCCATGGAACTCAGCCGAATTGTGGATTGGGCCTGCTTTAACAGGCTTGCCTACGGTCAAAAATCACTGGAAATCTCAATTAACAAGAAATTTAAATGAAAAAGTGTCAGTCCAGATTATTTTCAAACCAATACAATGTGTTTTTTTGAAATACGCCTGAAAAAACAGGCACATCCGCAGTCTCACAAGTGTCAGGCTGAGTTTTATACGTAATCAGATAGTTGTTTGACCAAAAGCTTCAGGTTGTGGCGGAGGGACAGGGATTCGAACCCTGGGTGGAGTCACCCCCACAACGGTTTTCGAGACCGTCCCGTTCAGCCGCTCCGGCATCCCTCCGTTCGGTCTATTGATACCTGCAAACAGATTATTCGTCAAGACACTTAAACAGGTGTATTGAACCTCTGGAAAAACAATGCAGAAAAACAGTGAAAAATGAACGATCAAATCCGTTTCATCAAACCGTGAGCGTTCACCGGCGGATTCAGGCATCTATAGTGTCTTCGCCTTGAAAGTATTGCACTGCCCGATATCGCCACCCGAGTATCCCCGCCTGAACCAGCGCATCCGCTGGGCTGAACTGCCGTGGGTGAAAGAGTCCGGTGTCACATAGCCTCTCGCCTGTTTCTGCAGCCGGTCGTCACCAATATTACTGGCGGCATTCAGAGCTTCTTCTATATCACCCGCCTCAAGCATACCAAACATTTTGTCGGCATGACTGGTCCAGACTCCGGCAAAACAGTCCGCCTGGAGTTCAAGACGGACAGACACCCTGTTATACTCTTTTTTCGCGAGTTTTCGGCGAAGAGCGTGCGCCTTGTCACTGATCCCGAGAAGTTTCTGGACATGGTGGCCAATTTCGTGGGCGACCACGTAGGCCCTGGCAAAGTCACCAGGGGAGTGCATTTTCACCTGCAGATCCCTGTAAAAGGACAGATCGATATACACTTTCTGATCGCCGGGACAGTAGAACGGTCCCATGGCGGCCTGGGCATAGCCGCATGCAGACTGCACGGCCCCGCTGAACAGCACGAGCTCAGGTTCCCTGTATGTTTTACCCATCCGGCTGAAGATATTTTTCCAGACATCTTCAGTATCGGCCAGGACCACTGCGACAAACTCAGCCTGCTCCTGTTCCTCTGCACTTGCCCTGTACGGCTCTGTACGTGTCGCAGCCGGTCTGTTCTGCTGTATGGAATTGCCCATATTGAGGATCATGGCCGGATCAATACCGAAATACATGCCCACCAGGGCCAGCAGGAGAATCCCGATACCGCCGCCTTTGGCACTTCGACCTATTTTTGTCCCGCGACGATCTTCTATATTACTGCTTCTTCGTCTGTCTTTCCAGCGCATGGGTCAGCTCTCCTTTTTTCCATAACCGATCAATCAAGTTGATAAGAAGTATTCTTATCCCATGGGAATGATTTTCTCAAGTAAGTTTGCCAGAGAAAAATGGCATTTCCCGGCCCATTGTTTTATACATGACACATCACATGAATATATTCACCCTGAAACTCTAAAATAATCCCATGAAAAAACAGCACTATAGCACCATTGCCTTCCAAGGCATGGCCGGAGCATATTCCGATCTGGCCTGCAGACAGGCCTATCCTGATTTGAGAACAGTCCCCTGTGTCTCCTTTGAAGCCGCCTTTCGGGCCGTAAAAGAAAAAAAAGCGGATCTGGCCATGATTCCCGTTGACAACACCCTGGCAGGACGGGTCGCCGATGTTCATTACCTGATCCTCAACGGGGAGCTCTCCATAATCGGTGAACACTTTCAGCTTATCCGCCATTGCCTTCTGGGCCTGCCCGGTGCGACGGTCGAAGAGTTGACTGACATTCACAGCCATGTCCATGCCATCCCTCAATGTAAAAAAATTATAAAAGAACTGAACCTGGAAAAACACGTGGTTGCCGATACGGCCAAGGGCGCGTCCGACATCAGGAAATGGAATGACAGAACCCAGGCGGCAATCGGTTCCGAGCTGGCGGCACAGATCTACGATCTTGCGATTTTGCGAAGAGATATCCAGGATGAGTCCCACAATACTACCCGCTTCCTGGTTTTTTCCAGAAACAGCGATATTCCAACCTGTTCAAATGAAGAAACTTATATCACCAGTTTTATTTTTGAAGTGCGGAATATCCCCGCTGCCCTTTATAAGGCCCTTGGGGGATTTGCCACCAATGGTGTGCAGATGGTCAAACTTGAAAGTTACGTGGACAAATATTTTCATGTTGCCCGTTTTTACGCCGATGTGGAGGGACATATCGACCAGCGTTCCCTGCGGCTTGCCTTTGAAGAATTACGCTTCTTTTCCAAACGGGTTACCCATCTTGGGACCTATCCGGCTCACTCGTTCAGAAAAACCGGCATGACCGGACTCTGGGGCCCAGCCATTGAAAACCAATGAAAATCTCGACTGCAGCAGTACAACCCTCAGCCGAGAATTGGTAATTGGCTGAAAAAAGGCAGTTAGTCACAGGAGTAGCAACTCAGTGATTTTATTACATCTGAACTGTAATTACTCACAGGTGCCGCAGGTTTTTGCAGGCTCTTCTTCGCTTAGCCAACCTATGCGGACAAAAAAGACCGTGAAAAGCTGGGGTGAGTAATTACGAAAAAAGAGCTTATCCACCCATCATATTGGGTAGGACCGTCACAATCTGGGGAACGGCGACGATAATTCCAAGTCCTGCCAGGAGCAGCAGAAAAAACGGTGCAGCCGCATAGGCTACCTTCAAAATATTCAGACCGGTCAGTCCCTGAATGACAAAAAGATTGAACCCCACAGGCGGTGTTATCTGAGACATTTCCACCACGATAACCACGAAAATCCCAAACCAGAGAGGGTCGATCCCCACCTGCTCGATCATGGGCATGATGACTGATGTTGTCAGGACCACAACCGAAATACCATCCAGAAAGCAACCGAGAATAATAAAAAAAATGGTCAGAGCACCCAGCAGCGCATAAGAAGATAAATGCAGGGTTCCGATCCAGGCCGCCAGCATTTTCGGAATGCCGGTAAATCCCATGGCCACGGTGAGAAAGGCTGCGCCGGCCAGGATAAAGGCAATCATGCAGGATGTCTTTGTCGCACCCAGCAGACCTTCAAGAAAATTTTCCTTTGTCAGGGTTCCGGTATACCAGGACAGAATCAGGGCCAGCAGTACACCCACAGCGGCCGCATCCGTGGGAGAGGCAAGACCTGAGTAGATGGAACCGATCACTCCGCCAATCAGCAGGGTCACGGGAATCAGCCTTCTCGCACGGCTGATCTTTTCCTTCAGGGACAATGCCGTCTCCCCGGCCGGAATGGCATCCCGATGCAGCAGGGACCAGAGAACCACATAACCTACGAAAAGCACCATCAGCAGAATACCCGGCAGAACACCGGCAATAAAAAGCCTGGCAATGGACTGCTCTGTGGCAACCCCGTAAACTATAAGGATAATTGACGGCGGAATCAGCAGACCGAGAGTAGCGGAACCGGCCAGGGTGCCGATGATCATATTCTGCGGATACTTTCGTTTCGCCAGCTCCGGAATAGACATCTTGCCGATTGTCGCAGCTGTTGCCGCGGATG
This sequence comes from Desulfomarina sp., assembly GCF_054039375.1. Lineage (NCBI taxonomy): Bacteria > Pseudomonadati > Thermodesulfobacteriota > Desulfobulbia > Desulfobulbales > Desulfobulbaceae > Desulfomarina > Desulfomarina sp. Next base: position 15,949 of record NZ_JBPLBA010000003.1, read on the forward strand.
AGCCGGAAACTGCGGCAAAAATACCGCAGCCGAAAATATTCACATGCAGCAGTCGTCCCGGAAGGTGGGTGAGCCAGGGAGCCAGGCCGGCAAACATGTCCTCCGCCAGCCTGGATCTGAACAGAATTTCTCCCATCCAGATGAAAAGAGGCAGGGCTGCCAGAGCCCAGCCGTTACTTGCTCCCCAGATGGTGGTTGCCAGCACGTCACCCAGAGGCGCCTCGGTAAAAAGAGCCATCCCCGCCATGCCTACTGCCATCAGGGAAAAGGCCACCCACAGTCCACTGCTGAGCAGGAAAAAGAAAAGCAGCAGCAGACAAATGGTCATTGTGACTTCAGACATGGAGCCCCTCCCTCATCCTTTTTCAATCTGAACAATACTGTCCGGTTCATCATCAGCCAGAAGGTTTTCCCCTTTACCGCTATAACCTGGTTCCCTGCCGGTAAGTATGGAAAACAATTCCTCGACCAGAGCCAGGGAAAGAACCAGCAGTCCCAGCAGCATTGCGGACTGCGGAATCCAGATGGGCACGGCAATCATTCCCGGTGAAAGATCATGATATCGGTATGATTCCCAGGTGAGCACGAGGGTATACCAGGAAAAATAAACTGTAATCCCGCCAGCTACAGCGACACACCACAACTCCACAATCCTTCTAATCTTTGCCGGCAGACGGCCGATAACCAGAGTAACCCGGATATGTCCCCCTTCCTTCAGGGTATATGCCAGGGAAAAAAAAGAAGCCGCCGCCAGCAGAAAACCCGTGAAATCAGCATAGGAGGGTATGGTCAAACCAATTGCTGTTCCGGTGAATAGAATACTGAGCTTATCCAGCAGGTTCAGAAAAACCTGACAGACTACAAGCAGAGCAATCGCCGCAATACAGGATGCCGCCAGCCAGCAACTGCCCTTATAAAGTTTGTCCAGCAAGTGTCGCATGACAACCTCTTTTGTAGTTGCTCACAAAAACTCACCTTGAAAAGTAATTGGTCACAAGTGTAGCAACTCTGTGATTTTATTCCCTGTGAGCAATTACCTTGAAAAATTACCGGTTATATGCCTCAAGCAGGGCCGCCCCGTCACTTCCCGCTGCTTTTTTCCATTCTTCGAGCATGGATGCACCGACCTTTTTCAGACCACTCATCAATTCCGCGCTCGGAGTGATTATTTTCATACCGTTATCCCGCAGAATTTTGGTTTTTGCTGCTGTTTCCTTTCTGCTCATTTCCCAGCCTCTTTTTTCTGCGGTTTTGGCCGCGGCCAGAACGGCATCACGGGTTTTGGCATCCAGTTTTCTCAGTGCCTTTTTACTGACAACAACTATGTTTTTGGGAATCCAGGCTTGAATATCAGTATAATAGGTGACAAAATCCCATGCCTTGGAGTTTGCCCCGGTGGACGGTGAGGTGATCATGGCTTCAACCCTGCCGGTTGCAAATGCCTGGGGAATATCTGGAACCTCAACCTGGGTAGGAGCAGCACCTACTTTTTTTGCAAAAGTTTCGAGAGTCGCATTGTAGGCACGGAATTTGACACCTTTCAGGTCATCAACAGTTTTAATTTCCTTTTTTGTATACAGCCCCTGGGGAGGCCAGGGAACTGAAAAGAGCGGAACCAGACCCTGCCTGTCCAGCAGTTTTGCAATGACATCTTTCTGGGCTGCCCAGAGTTTTGCCGCATCGTCATACGTAGTGGCAAGAAAAGGTTGAGAATCCGCACCGAACACCGCGTTTTCGTTGGAAAGCCTGGAAAGAAAAAACTCACCGATGGGCACCTGACCACTGCGGACCGCATTCTTGATTTCAGGATGTTTAAACAGTGATCCCGCAGAATGCACTTTAATAGTCAGCTTGCCCCCGGTTGCCTTTTCAACATCTCCGGCAAATTCGATGATATTCCTGGTGTGAAATGTTTTGTCCGGATAGGGTGTGGGCATATCCCATGTCGCTGCCATTGCACTGAAACCAAGACTGAGCCCAAATGCCGCACCGACCAAAACTCCAACTCCTTTTTTCTGCAATTTCATACGGTCTCCTCCTGTGAATGAATTAAAATGTGCCTTAAAAATCTCTCCTTCTTTCTCCTGAAATCAGCATCTTGCACCAGATACAAATCCCTTTTTTACATAACATTACTATTGACATCTCTCAACAACGCTGGCATTATGACACAACAAAGATAATTTGTCGACATAAAACCAGTATTAAGTTAGTTTTTTACAAAACATATTCATCAGTAACTCCTCACAAGGGTAGCAACCCTTAGATTTTATTACCTTTGAGCTGTAAAGACTCAGCCCAAAAATAATCGTTGTTCAACGGAGCAGACAATGACACAATGGCAGATCTGGATAGACCGTGGCGGGACATTCACAGATATTGTTGCAAAGCGCCCTGACAATACCCTTGTCACCCATAAACTCCTCTCTGAAAACCCAGAGAAGTACAGGGATGCCGCAATCCAGGGAATTCGTGAACTCCTGCAGCTTGCCCCGACAGAGCCTATTCCGGAAGGACTTATTAAAAATGTCAAGATGGGAACAACGGTGGCAACCAATGCCCTGCTGGAACGAAAAGGCGAACGGACCCTTCTCGTCATCACAAAAGGATTTGGTGACAGCCTGCGGATTGGATACCAGACCAGGCCCGATCTCTTCGCCCGCCATATTATTCTGCCGGAAATGCTTTACGAAGAAGTCCTGGAAATACAGGAGCGTCTTTCGGCCCATGGTGACTGTATAATTCCTCTCAATGTGCAGAAAGCAGAGGAAGGTCTGAAAAAAGCCTATGACCGGGGTATACGCTCTGTTGCCATAGTCCTGATGCACGGTTATCGCCATCCCGAACATGAACTGCAACTGGCAGAGATTGCCGCAGGAATCGGTTTTACCCAGATATCCCCAAGCCATAAAGTCAGCCCTTTGATGAAACTGGTCTCCAGGGGAGATACCACAGTAGTGGACGCCTATCTCTCGCCCATCCTCAGGCGCTATGTCAACCAGGTGGAAGAGCGGCTGAAGGGCAGATCCGGCAAGGACGGGCCGAAACTGATGTTCATGCAGTCCAGCGGCGGCCTCACCGACGCCCGTCTCTTTCAGGGAAAAGATGCCATCCTTTCCGGCCCCGCGGGCGGAGTTGTCGGCATGGTCAAAACAGCCGCCATGAGTGGACTGACCAGACTCATCGGCTTTGACATGGGCGGCACATCCACCGATGTTGCCCACTATAACGGTGAATATGAGCGCAGTTTTGAGACAAGTGTTGCGGGTGTACGGATGCGGGCTCCCATGATGCACATCCATACCGTTGCCGCTGGGGGAGGGTCTGTTCTTCACTTTGACGGTTCCCGCTACCGGGTCGGGCCCGACTCCGCCGGAGCCAACCCTGGCCCTGCCTGCTATCGCCGTGGCGGTCCCCTCACCGTCACCGACTGCAATGTCATGCTGGGCAAAATTCAACCGGGATTTTTTCCCAGCCTGTTTGGACCGGAATCAAACCTTCCCCTGGATGGTGAAACCGTCCGCAGAAAATTTCTTAACCTTGCCGATGAAATTGCCGAAGCAACCGGAACCCCAACCCCGTCCCCGGAAGAAGTTGCCGAAGGATTTTTACAAATCGCGGTGGAAAACATGGCCAATGCCATAAAAAAAATATCTGTGCAGCGGGGATATGATGTCACCGACTACACCCTCAACTGTTTCGGTGGAGCCGGTGGGCAGCATGCCTGTCTGGTAGCCGATGCCCTTGGCATGAAACAGGTTTTCCTCCACCCCTTTGCGGGAGTTCTCTCAGCCTACGGCATGGGACTCGCCGATATAAGCGCCTTGAAAGAAGTGCATATTGAACAGGTATTTACAGAAGATTCCATAAAAATGCTTTCAGCAGCCTGCAAACCGCTTATGGCGGAAACGCGCTCTGAACTTCTGGCCCAGAACATTGAAGATAAACAGATTTCCTTTATCCGGAAGGCTCACCTTCGCTACGAAGGAACTGACAGCCCCCTGCTTATTGATATGGCCGGTTTTACTGATATGAAAAATAATTTTGAAGCCGCCCATAAACAGCGTTTTGGCTTTATTGCTCCCGAAAGAGAGCTGGTCATCGAAGCACTTTCCGTGGAAGCGGTGGGTTTGACGGAATCGTTGATTGACCCGCCGGAACCGGTGACGGAAAAAAATATTCCCCCCCTGCTGCCCGCCGAAACAATCAATATTTTCAGTGGAGGAAAATGGCGGGAATGTCCCCTTTACATGCGGGATGAGCTCATGGTCGGCCATGCGGTGACCGGACCGGCAGTACTGGTGGAACCCACCGGCACTGTTGTTGTTGAGGAAGGGTGGTCTGCCGAAATTAATGAACGCAGACACTTGATTCTGAAAAGATATAAAAAAAGGGCCGACAGACGTGCCATCGGCACCGAAGCTGACCCGGTCATGCTGGAAATATTCAATAATCTCTTCATGTCAATTGCCGAACAAATGGGGGCCACCCTCGCCAACACTTCCTATTCCGTCAATATCAAGGAACGGCTCGATTTTTCCTGCGCTCTCTTTGATCCCCGGGGCAGCCTGGTGGCCAACGCCCCCCATGTCCCGGTCCACCTGGGTTCCATGGGAGAATCCATTAAAACCGTGATCCGGGAAAACAGGAAAACAATGCGGCCGGGCGATGTATTCATGCTGAACGCGCCCTATAACGGTGGCACCCATCTGCCCGATGTGACGGTCATCACTCCTGTCTTTTCAGAAGATGGACAGGAGGTCCTTTTTTATGTCGGTTCCCGTGGACATCACGCAGATATCGGTGGCAGAACACCTGGATCCTCTCCCCCCGACAGCACCCATATCGAGGAGGAAGGGGTACTGATCGACAATTTTCTGCTGGTTGAACGGGGCAGGCTCCGGGAGAAGGAAACACGAAAGCTTCTGGCTTCCGGTCGATATCCCTGCAGAAATATCGACCAGAACATGGCGGATCTTGCCGCCCAGATCGCGGCCAATGAAACCGGGGTCAGGGAACTGCGCAAGATGGTCAAAACCTACGGCCTTGATGTCATCCATGCCTATATGAAACATGTTCAGGACAATGCCGAAGAGTCAGTACGCAGGGTTCTTGATGTTCTGAAAGACAGCAGTTTCACCTGTGCCATGGACAACAACTGTCAAATCTGCGTAAAAATCAAGGTGGACCGGAAAAAACGGGAAGCAACCATCGATTTCACCGGTACCTCCCCCCAGAACAGGGGAAATTACAATGCCCCCACCGCCGTGTGCAAAGCCGCCGTTCTCTATGTTTTCCGTACTCTGGTCAATGATAATATTCCCCTGAACGAAGGCTGCCTCAAGCCCCTGCACCTGGTCATTCCGCCAAAGACCATGATCAGTCCGGAATATCCCGCCGCGGTAATCTCCGGTAATACAGAAGTATCCCAGGCCATCACCGATGCCCTCTTCGGTGCACTTGGCGTTCTCGCTGCTTCCCAGGGAACCATGAACAATTTTGTCTACGGCAACGACACCCATCAAAATTATGAAACCATTTGCGGCGGTACCGGTGCAGGCCCTGACCATCCCGGTACCAGTGCGGTCCACAGCCATATGACCAATACCCGCATGACCGACCCGGAAGTTGTGGAATGGCGCTTTCCAGTTCGGGTAGAATCCTTTTCCATCAGGCACGGTTCTGGTGGTCACGGCAGGTTCAACGGCGGAGATGGAGTAGTTCGGAAAATTCGCTTTCTGGAGCCCATGACGGCCACCATACTCTCCTCCCGCCGGCAGACCGAGCCTTACGGTCTTGAAGGTGGCGGGCCGGGGAAAAAAGGACAAAACTTGGTCACAAGAAAAGACGGGACAACGCTTATATTGAACGGCAATGACGAAATATATATGGAAGAAGGTGATATATTTACAATAAAAACCCCCGGAGGCGGAGGATATGGAAAGAGCTGATATTTTCCATAAACACTACTGATCAAAAAATGAATGTTGATTCAGTCCGGAGACTGGATTCCTTAAGTACATTATGGTAGAGTTACAGCGTTTTTTGAGCAAAGTAATACCATAATCCGGTAATTTGCCTGCCTTGATGACAATGCGAGGCGGCGGACGCACAGGGCGACTGCAGGAACAGCAATGCGGGCGAAGATGACAGTCTCGGAATTGTCAGCGGGATGAATGGTAATACGGTTTTGTGACGTTACTCGAAATTTTTCCAAGGAGACTTCAATGAAAACCCCAGTACGTGTAGCAATAACCGGTGCCGCCGGACAGATCAGTTATTCTCTTATTTTCCGTATTGCGGCAGGAGACATGCTTGGCAAGGACCAGCCTGTCATCCTGCAGCTTCTGGAAATCCCCCCCGCAATGGGTGCTCTTGAAGGTGTTGTCATGGAACTGAATGACTGCGCCTTCCCCCTGGTGAATTCCATAATCACCACTGATGATCCCAATGTGGCGTTCAAAGATACCGATTACGCCCTCCTTGTCGGCTCCAAGCCGCGTGGACCAGGTATGGAGCGTGCCGATCTGCTCAAGGACAATGGCGCGATCTTTACCATCCAGGGCAAAGCATTGAATGACAATGCCAGCCGTGACGTGAAAGTCCTTGTTGTTGGAAATCCCGCCAACACCAACGCTTTTATCGCCATGAAAAACGCTCCGGATCTTAATCCGAAAAATTTTACATCCATGATGCGTCTTGACCACAACCGCTCCCTTTCCCAGATTGCCGACAAGACCGGCAGTCATTCCACCAAAGTGGAAAAAATGGTCGTATGGGGCAACCATTCCGCCACCCAGTATCCTGATATCAGCTTTGCCACGGTAGACGGCAAGCCGGTCAAGGAAGTAGTAGACAACGACTGGTACGTGAACGATTTCATCCCCACCGTACAGCAACGTGGTGCTGCAATCATCAAGGCCCGTGGTGCTTCCAGCGCCGCATCCGCAGCATCCGCAGCCATTGATCATATGAGGAGCTGGGCACTTGGCTCCAACGGTGGCTGGGTCAGCATGGGTGTTTTCAGTAAAGGAAACAGCTATGGAATTGACGAAGACCTGATGTTTGCTCTTCCCGTTACCTGTGAAAACGGTGAATGGAAAGAGATCACCGGCCTTGAGATCAGTGATTTCTCCCGG
>NZ_JBPLBA010000004.1:0-4979 GCF_054039375.1 Desulfomarina sp.
ATGTCTACGATGCCCTGACCACCGAGCGTGTCTATAAAAAGGCTTTTGAACACGAAAAGGCAAAGGCAATAATTCTTGAGGGGCGGGGAGGACATTTTGACCCCCGGATTGTGGATGGTTTTCTTGCCCTTGAAGAAAAATTTATTGAACTGAAAAACCTGCTCCAGGATTAAACTCAGAAATTAATAGTCGGGCGGCATTGTCACCGATCTGATTACGTATAAAACTCAGGCTGATAAAGCAGGTACATCCACAATTCGGCTGAGTCTTATGGGTAATCAAGTAATATAAATACGGGATTATTGTTAAGAAAAAACGCCCCAACAGTGCCCGGTGTCACCCTCACTTGACGGAGGTGTCGTGGGTACAAGAAGGAAGACCTGGTCGCAGACAGATAAGTGAGGCTTCACTGTCGGGACACTGCTGAAGAGTTTTTTTCATCGGCACCTCATTGTCGGAGTCTTTGCCCGGTTGAGCGGTCATGTCCGTCCGTATAGATGGGGGGAGTCTGACACAAATAATTGTTGATTCGATAAGGAGTTGCCTTTCATCTTTTGTTTAAGAATAATCTGATTACCGAGAAATCTCAGTCAAGCAGGAGTGGCTGTTTTTCGTCCAGTTGACAGAGGTTTTGCAGGACCGGATATGGTTTTTCTTCAAGGTAGTCATCAAAAGTCTCGACTCCAAAAATATATTTATTATAAAATTCCCGCAGTCTTTCCCTGTTGTTTGACCTGCAGAATTCTTTACGGATTTCCCGAAATTTATGGAGATAATCTCTGTCAGGCCGGTAGTGACCATAACACTTTCCCGGTGTGGAACCGAAGGGCTGGTCAACCACGGCGTCAACAGCCGAACAGGGTATTTCCGTGAGGTTTGGATAGTTGTGAAAACTCGATTCCGGGATAATCTGTTCTGTGGTTACAATAGTTCTGGTTCCAGCCTCTGCTATTTGCGGGCAATTGCAGAGATTCCCGAAAATCCTGCTGTTTCCATATCTGTCGCTTGCCTGCACATGGACAATACTTAAATCAGGGTGGCAGGCGGGAACAAGGCAGACTTTTTGTCTGATGAAAGGGCATTCGATTATAATTTCAGAAGAAATTTGCCCGGGATTGTTACTTTCCAGGGTTCTGACCGGCAGAAAAGATACGCCCATGGCGGCTGCCCTGAATCCTGTTACCATATTTCCGGAAAGAATATTGTCGAGTTGAATCATGTTCCTGTCGGACAGGTACCTTAACAGCGGTAACTCTTCACCTGCTTCGCTTTCGCAACGGCCAAGTTTAATCCGTTTGATTGACAGGTGGTCGGAGTTCAGGATCATTGCACCTGCAAGAAGCTCAGTGCAAATGGAACCGGATTGCTCCATGAGAGTAATGTTATGGGCCCCCTGGCGGATAATTTCATGTGTTGCTGCTACAGGGATTCGCGTATCGACAAAACCACCCAGACCAATACTGATGTTGTCTTTCAGGTAGCGGCTTATCGCTTTTTTCAAACTTGTACGCTTATCAGTGAGGTTCATTTTCTGCCATACGTAATATATCCGTGATAATTGCAGGAAGATGCATGCAACAGGCGATACTATAGAAAACTTGATTACCCATGAAACTCAGCTAAATTGTGGATGTGCCTGTTTTATCAGGCTGAGTTTCATATGTAATCAGAATAGAAAAAGAACGGGATTGTGTAAATCGGTGGAAAACGCAAAAAATCCGGTGGTGAAAAGTACGGCCAGTGCAGGAATAAAACATCAGGGGGCGTAGGCAGATTACCTACAGAGGGAGCAGTCTGGGGTCTGCTTGTTTTCTACAGTTCGCCTTTTTCCAGCCAGCGAACGGCGGAATGTATCAGGTCTGTGGCATTTTGCAAGTCCAGTTTATTCTTTATCCGTTCCCTGTAGGTGCCTATGGTTTTCACTCCCAGGTCGAGGTGGTCGGCAATATCCCTCGTTGTCATTCCTTTTCCCAGCAGCCTGAATACATCAAGTTCTCTGTGGGTAAGTCGGTCAATGGGGGATTCTGAGGAGTCTTTTGGATGGTTGAGATATTTATCGAGAACTTTGGCCATAAAGCGGGCTGAAGCATATTTTTCTCCCCTGTGAATAGTATTTATCGCCTTGATTATCGATTCGGAAGTTTCTTCTTTCATGATATACCCTCTTGCTCCAGCGCGAAAAGCCCGTTCCGCATAGAGTGTTTCATCGTGCATGGATAAGACAAGAATGGGAAGGTCAGGATAATCACGGTGCAGTTCAGAGATCAGCTCGATACCGTTGCGACCCTTGAGGGTAATATCAACAATAACCATGTCCGGCTGTACTTTTTCGATTACCTGCAGGGCGGTGGTTGTTGAATCCGCTTCTCCGCAGACCTGCAGGTTTTTTTCTGTTTCAATCAGTTCCTTCAGTCCGGCGCGGAAAACAGGATGATCTTCCACTATGACGACTCTGGTCATATTTCTTCCTCGTGTATTGTCAGGTTATCATTGAGTGTAATGATAACCCGGGTACCCCCCTTATCCATTGTCAAATAAGAGAGTTCCGCGCCGATCCGTTCGGCCCGGTAGCGCATGATTTTCAGTCCCATTCCATCGGTTTCGGTTACATCACGAATTCCGATACCGTCATCTGTGATGGTTATTAATACACCGTTCTCACTCTGTTTCTGTACAATATTAACAGTGGTGCCCCGAGCATGGCGGACACTGTTGGAAACAGCCTCCTGAACAATAAGGAAAAGATGGATGCTGTCTCTGCTGTCCCGGAAATCGAGGTCTCCTGTCCGTTTATATGTACAGACCAGACCATAAACCTCTTCCGTATGGGTTACAAGTTCTTCAATTGCAGTTTCAAACCCCCGGTTTACCAGAAAAACGGGACTCAGCCCCCGTGCCATACCCCGTGACTTTCTGATGGCGTCTTTAATGAGTTTCCGGATTTTTTCTGTTGTTTTCACCGCTTCTGGAAAGTTTTCCTCCAGTTTTTTCTGGAGAATTTTGACCATGACCTCCGTTCCTATAAGATGTGGGCAGAGGTCGTCATGGATATCCTGTCCCACCTTTCGTCTTTCATTTTCCCCAATGTCGAGAATTCGCTCCTGCAGACCCTGTCGCTCGGTGATGTCTTCCACAACTGCGAGAACACAGGTATCTCCCCAGAGTGTAATGAGATCGGCTGAAACGAGGCCCTGTCGTTTTTCGTTATCTCTTGTGTGAAAGGTGATTGCCCGTTCCCTGATCTGGTTTTTTTCTGTCAGTTCCCGGAGCAGATTGTGGATATCTTTGGGGGAATCAAAGATCGGTAATTCGGCAAGGGAATGGTCAAAAAGGTTTTTTTGTCTGAAACCGGTTGTCTGGGTGAAGCTGTCATTGACGCTGATGATCTTTCCCTGGGGATAGCTCAGTATCAGAATGGAAATCGGGCTGAGATTGAATGCCTTGGAAAACATCTCCTCGGACTGCCTGAGGGCTTTCTGGGCACGTGCCCGAACCTGGATTTCTTTTTTCAGTTCATTACTGTAGTTTTCAAGCCTTTCCATGAACTGGTTGAAATAAGAGGCCAGTTTTCCTATTTCCCCGCTGTATGGTTTTGTGATTCTCGCGGTAAAATCACCATCCGGTGGTCTGGCAAAGGAGGCCATCAGTTCCTGAAGGGGAGCAGTTATTGTCCGGCTGATCACCAGGGTGAGGGGCAGCAGGAGGAACAGGGCGGCGGCCATGGCCCACAGCATGAATTTCCTGATGGTTGTCAGAGGAGCGAAAAATTCATCAAGGTAGCTCGAAGACGCGACAATCCACTGGAACTGTGGGATATAATTGAAGATAACGAGTTTTTCCCTTGCGGTAGAGTCTCCGGGGTTTTGCCATGGATAAATAATCTTTCCCTTCTTCCGCTCGCAGATTTCCCGGATGAAATAACGACCTTTGGCGTCTTTTTTTTCGAGTATATTATGTCCTTCCAGCTTGGGGTGGATAATCAGGTTCCCCTTGAGATCCATGACGTAGCTGTAACCGGTTTTGCCAAAACTGACGGCGAGGATTTTCTTTCTAAAATCATCAAGTTTGACGAGTTGCCTGAATTCGCTGCGATATGTGGAGACAGAGATAATCCAGTCCCATGGGGCGAAATAGGCCATATAAAGAGCCTTGCCCCGCCTGTGTTTTTCGCCGGGGTTCTGCCAGTCGTAGACAAGGTAGCCGGTTTTCTTTTCCTTCTGGACGGTGACAAAATCGTACGGGGAAATATTGACACCGACCAGGGACGGTTGTGGATGGACCTGGAGTACACCATCACTGTCAATGGCATAGATATAGCCGGATTCTCCAATATGCTGATGGAGAAAAATTTCAGCCACCTGGTTTTTGGCTTTCTCTTCCGTCAATTCTCCGTTGAGGGTCTGTTGATAAAAAAATTCGGTTATTTCAAGATTTTTTTCTGCCGTGGCACGAAGATAATTTTTCAGGGAGACTTCTGCTGCCGTTTCCACCAGATTGAGTAGAATATTGGTGGACTGCTGCAGTTCGCTTTCGATGTTATCCTCGATTGTCAGACGAACAAAGGAGTAGACACCCATTCCGGCCGCGATCAGGATGAGCAGGAAGGTGGAAGAGTAGCTTATAAAAAGTTTTGTCCGTATATTGAATTGCACAGTGTACCGGTCTGAAGATCTGCCCTGTTTGATTACCCGTATCCGCTGCGGACTCAGGAAGTATACAGAAGTGATGATTTCTGCTACTATACGGGAATTTCTCTGGTCAGGCAAGAGACTGGATTATGGAGTGTGTGCAGTCCTTGATATTGAACGGAATTGATCATTTTCGGACGGACAAGTCCGGTTAATCTAACGGCAAATCGACCATGGGTATCGCCACCGACATTATAATTCTTATCCTCGCATCGTTCTGTTGTGGTCTGGTGATGCAGCGTTTCCATCAACCCCTGATTCTCGGTTATATTCTTGCCGGTATCCTCCTCG
>NZ_JBPLBA010000005.1:0-5995 GCF_054039375.1 Desulfomarina sp.
CGGCCTCCAGAAGAAGAAGTGAGAATTTTCTTCTGAAGGCCGCGCCTTATCAGCCGAAAAGGACGCCGTATATTTTTAAGTTTGCCCTTTTCGGCTGATAAGGCGCGGCTACCGCCGTTTTGAATCTCTGTCAATATTTTTTTAATTTTTTTTTTGTATTTTTTGATGTTTTTCGCATACAGGTAGAGGGCTTCTGTCGGTATGTGAAACTCCAAACTCTAGTTCTTAATATTAAATAAAGGAATAAAGAGGAAAGGACATGGTCACCGGAGATGTTTTGCGACCCCTGGTGATGTTGTCTTTTACCAGGCAGTTTTGTGGGTGGAGGGAAGGCCGGGGCGTGAACGTGGCCAGGGGAGGAGATGTGGAGGCGGGGAAGGTATCGCGGGTATCAGGAAATAGCCAGTCTGCAGCCAAGGGCCTTGGTGACCTTGCTTATTGTGGCGAACCCTGGATTCCCCTTGCCGGACAATGACCTGTAGAGACTTTCCCGGCTTACGCCTGTTTCTTTTGCAATCCTGGACATACCTTGCTTTCTGGCAAGGTGACCGAGGGCAATCAGGAAAATCTGCGGATCATCGTCCATAAAGGCATCGTTAAGGTACTGGTGAATCTCTTCCTGGGTTTTAAGGTAATCCAGTGGATTGTAAGGGCTTGTTTCGGTAGTCATTTATAGCTCCCGCATGTCTTTGAGCAGTTGTTTTGCTTTTTTGATATCTTTGTTCTGTGTGGATTTATCTCCACCACAAAGCAAAATAATTACAGTGTGTTTCCGGATGGTATAATAAAGACGATAACCAGGGCCTGTAAAAATTCTCATTTCGTAAAGACCTTCTCCAACTGAACGGGTATCGCCGAGATTTCCCGCAATTGCTCTGTCAAGGCGGGAAACGATAGCAAGAACTGCCCGCCTGTCCTTTAATTTTTTGAGCCACCTGTCAAAGTATTCTGTCTTTTCTATTTCGTATATCACATTGAATACTGTAGCTCACAGGCTACAGATTGTCAATCAAGTTCAAAACATCCCTGGATTGATCGAAACGGATTTTCGGTCAAATTTCTGACACAAAAAGCTGGTTTATCCGCATTCCGGGAAGTGTAAAAAAAACTATACTTTCTTTTACACTTTTTCATTCGCTTGAAACCTGCGGTTATTCGTGTAAAAATAAGTCTAATATAGTAATATTGACATTGTGTCAAGATAGGTTCAAAAGTAATGTGTACAGTTTTTGGTTGGGTAAAAATTTTAAACAATGGAGTGGAAAAATGTCAGGTCAACGGGTTGGTTATATAAGAGTGAGCAGTATCGGGCAAAACAGTGAACGTCAATTAGCTGATGTCAAGGTAGATAAAATATTTGAAGAGAAAGTATCCGCAAAGAACCGCAACAGACCTGTTCTTCTGAAATGTCTTGAATATCTCCGGGAAGGTGATCAACTTCACATTCACTCAATAGATCGATTGGCGCGAAATCTTGTCGACCTGCAGGACATCATTACACAATTGAATAAAAAAGGGGTTTCAGTTCATTTTCATAAAGAAGGCTTGGATTTTACAGGCAATGACAATCCAATGAACCGGCTTATGCTGCAAATGATGGGGGCTTTTGCTGAATTTGAACGTAACCTAATCCGGGAACGTCAGGCAGAAGGTATCGCTGGTGCGAAAAAAAGGGGGGTTAAATTTGGAAAAACCCCTGCACTGACCCCGGAACAAATTGAAGAGGTCAAAGCAATGGTTGCAGACAGATACAGCAAGACAGAGATTGCGAAGAAATTCGGAGTTTCCAGGCAGACTATTTACAATGTGCTAAAAAGTAATCTCTAAACATGGTAAGGTAATAATGTCATAGTGTGACTAACATTGTGACTAATTTTATTTTATTTTTAGGGACGATATTTTTGTAATAGTTTGAAATAACAAGATAATAAACTTATATATTCGACTCCGGCCTTCGCACCATTTTCATTTCCAAAGACTTCCGCTAAAGTCTTTTAAACCCGCAGCCTGAAAAGGTTTGCGGGTTTTTTTTCTTCAGTATCTTCCAGTGTTGAAAAATAGTAGTCCGGCTGGACTCTGATGTCTTTATTTTCTTTTTGAATTTTACGGCAGATTTCCTTTACGTTGCTGGTGGTTGTAAGGATAACCAGCTCATGGTTCAGTCGTGACAATTTTTTCCGGGACGTGAGGATGAGATTATACCTGCGGATGATTCTGTTCAGAATAGTGCTGTTTTTCTTTTCATTTTCTGCAGTAAGCAATATCAAAACACGACCGGGGGTATAATTGTTTTTTTTCGGCGAGGATTTTTTATTGTGAAATGCTGTTCGCATCATTGAGAGATGCACAGGGTTTTCTGTGGTGCGATTGAATGAAAGGGATGTGGAAGCAACCGCAAAAGTTGATGGAACGGCGAGGATAAGGCAGACCAGAAATAAAAAGGTACAATATGAAGGTCGTATGATGCTCCTCATAATACTTTCCCGGTCTGAAGGCTGCTGATTGTATGAGCTCTTCAGCTCAAAAGAGAAACAATCGAGAATTTTTGCCAGTCTGAATTTGAACAAGAAATTTCATTTCTTGACAGACACGTTTTCAATAAGCCTGTTCAATAAAGCTGACCAGTGAAGACTGTTTCAATATTTCCAGGCGGGCTTTAATATTGTCTGACTGTTTCTTTTTTAATTTCATGGTGTAGATGCCACGTTTTCCGGGACCATTGATTATCATTGCTCCTGTCTGCTGCAAAAGGGCTTCAATTTCAATCATCCGCGCACTGTTGTTGAATATTATATGAAAAGACGGTCCGGAAGAAGCAGTCTCAATTCGGCTTGCTGATAAGACCTCATAGGTTTGTTGTTTGTGAGGTGAGTAAACCAGAAAGAGACAGAGAACAATTGTCTGCATGGCCGCAAAACCCCAGGCAAATTGAGGTTGGACGAAAAAATCGCGTAATCGGTCCATAAATATCCAGCGGCTTTTCTCAGTTTTTTTAGGAAGTCCGACTGATTTGCTTATTCTGGAAAAAACAGCGGGACCTGCAGGTGTCACATCTTCTGCAGTTTCTTTGAGAATGCGTCGCATGGTCTCATCATCAAAGGTGTCTCTGCTTTCTGTTGTTTCGGGTCTGTGTGGTCTGTTCTGCATATTTTTCTCACGTCAACCGGTGTTATCCGATTGTGCTCCTGTCAGATGACGTCTCGGTCTACGCCCATTTTTTCAAGTATTTTTTTCAGATCCGCTTTCGCGTAAAATATTCTGCTCTTGACTGTACTTTCCGGAATAGACAACAGTTGCGCTATTTCCTGATAAGGAAGCTCCTGGTAAAAGGCAAGATCAAGAACCTCCCTGTGTTTTTGAGAGAGGCAGTTGAGCGCTCTGGTGAGAATTTCTTTGCGGTTTGTGTTGTCAAAGTCTACTTCTTTACCTACAATTTCCGGATGTGTGTCAATATCATCATGGTATTTTTGTTTTCTTGATTCTTTCAGAGCAAGATTCCGGGCTATTCCGATCATCCAGGTCAGTACTTTCGACTGTTGCCTGAATCTGGCGCTGTTTTTCCATACTTCCGTGTAAACTTCCACCAGGATATCTTCAACACTGTTTTGATCCTGAACAAACCTGTAAAGGTATACCGATATCTGCCTGTTTGTACCTTCATACAGGGCCTGGAACGCATCCCGATCCTTTTTGGCGGTCTTTTTCAGGAGATTCAGGAATGGATCCTGTACTTTCTTTCTGTTCATGAGTGACCCGCAGGAGTAAAAAGGTTCAAATATTCTTTCCCCGAGCCGGTATTTAAAAAAATGGAAAGAATATTTTTCAAGATGCCATGTACCATGGGTATTGCAGCTGATTATTAATAACCAGGATTATGTTACTGCTCCCAGGATCAGTAACTCGGTGTGTCTTTAACTGGTTTTTACCTGAATCCTGCAATTGTTACGTGTTTTACGGGAAAATGAAACAATATTTTTCAGGGGAGCGGTAAGACTGAGGAAAAAAGGTCAGCAGTTTGGAGCAAAACAGAGTTTTTCCGGTTTCTGCCATGATCCGTCCATTTTTTTTTCTGCAAGGATCTGTATGGCTGTTTCCATGAAATTACCCACAGAAAGTACACCGTGGGAATCATCCCCGGGGATAACAGGTATTTTAAGTTCACATGCCCTGTCCAGAATGACAGCAGCCGGATATGGTTCATCAGCGCCTTTCAGCAGGCTGCGAAGATTGAGGTCCAGAATCAGGCCGAGATCTTTTATCAACTGAAGGTTGCGTTCAATCCTCTTTTGTATTCCAGGGCGCCGGAGTCTTGTCGCATAGTCATCGTCAAAGAGGCGGATAAGGTCAAAATGCCCGACAACAGCAGGTTTCAGTAGAGAAATCATTTCAAACTGCAGATCGAAATAGCGATTGTAAAGTGCATCCGTGCTCCCAGTCTTTTCAACGGCCCTGATATAGGCATCCTTTGAATAATCAAAACCGATATCTTCAACAAAATGAACTGATCCGACAATGTAATCGGGCTGCATCTTTTTGATCAGCCAGGGTACAAATTTCTCATATCCGGTGCAGGTTTCTATTTCCATACCCACAAAAATCCGGATTTCCCGGCTGTATTTTTCCTGCAGTCGTCTGCATTCTCTTATATACTTTTCAAATCGCAGCAGAAGTTTTTCCGGTGTCAGGCCATCCTGCTTTTCTTCCGGGTAAATCAGTTTACCGTTGCCGGGGGGACAGTGTTCGGTAATACCTACCCATGGGAACTGCAGTTCAATATAGCGCCGGACTATCTCTTCCAGGGAATCGGAAGCGTGACTGCAGAACTGGCCGCTGTGACCGCCGTGAATGGAAACCGGTGGAATGGGGTCGGTCATTTTCCGGTTGTATGAGACAGTCATTGCGAATCCATGAGGGCTGAAAAGCGGGATGCGGTAATTTTGAGTCTGCGCTAGATCAGTCAGGCCAGGGGTAATTTAATGAAGAACGTTGTTCCCCGGCCTGTCTGTGAGACGAAGTCAAGCTCTCCATTGTGTTTTTCGTTGATGATTGTTCTTGAAATTGCCAGGCCCTGACCTGAACCTCGTCCGACTTCTTTTGTGGAGAAGAACGGATCAAAAATCCGACCCTGAATATTTTCGGGAATGCCACCACCCGTATCTGTGATGCTGATAATGATCATACCGTTTTTCTGAAAGCTTTCAATGGTGATTTTCCCCAGATCATCGTTCTTTTTTCTGTTGTCGTCAATGGCATGGGCCGCATTAACGATAATATTGACCAGCACCTGGGCAATATCTCCAGGATAAACTGAAACAGCAGGAAGTTGCTCCAGTTTCGTCTCCAGTTCGGCAACATACTTGTACGCGTTTTTGCAGACTATAAGGGTATCCAGAATTATTTTATTGAGATCAGCATCCTGTTTATTTGCGTTGGAGCCCGCGTGAGCAAATCCTTTCAGACCCTGCACAAGCTGTGTCACTCTGTTTACACCATCAAGGGTCTGTTCAAAGGCTTTGGGGGCTTCTTCCTGGAGATATTCAATATCAGCCATGTCTTCCAGATCGGCTATTTCTTTCATAAGATCATGAAAAAGCAGCTCATTTTCTGCCATTTCAGCCAATTTTCGATATTTTTCCAGGAGCTGTAACATGTCTTCAAAACTTTCCTTCAAGAAGGAAACATTATTTCCGATGAACTGAA
Organism: Desulfomarina sp.; assembly: GCF_054039375.1. Lineage (NCBI taxonomy): Bacteria > Pseudomonadati > Thermodesulfobacteriota > Desulfobulbia > Desulfobulbales > Desulfobulbaceae > Desulfomarina > Desulfomarina sp. The sequence continues at coordinate 5,701 of NZ_JBPLBA010000005.1, forward strand.
TGGGAGTATTGATTTCATGGGCAATACCTGCTGACAGTTCACCGATGGATTCCAGTTTCATACTGTGAATACGTTTACTCTCCTTCATTCTCTGTTCCGTAATATTACGGAAAGTGAGAATGGCTCCGACTATCTCGTTCCTGCTATTTCTGGTAGGACAGACAATATAATCTGCTGAAAAACTGCTCCCGTCCCTGTTCCAGAAGACATCGCCGTCCACATGATGTGACGACCCATCTTCTATCGCCGCGAAAAGAGGGCAGAAATCCCAGGGGTATTCACTGCCGTCATCCTG
>NZ_JBPLBA010000006.1:0-16704 GCF_054039375.1 Desulfomarina sp.
TCCCATTCCGAACACGGAAGTTAAGCTCTTCAGCGCCGATGGTACTGCATGGGAGACTGTGTGGGAGAGTAGGTCGCCGCCGTTTTTCTGGTAAAAGGCCCCAATGAGCTTATTGCTTATTGGGGCCTTGCTGTTTTGACATCCAACGCCACTTTGTGTATATCTCACTGCTGAATTGTCATTCTCCAGAAAAACAATCGGATGTTTGTGTTTATATGGTATTCTCGTCAGTTACATTTCTTTTCTTTTTTCTTCCGGCAACACTTCTTGCTTATTTCTTTTCCGGAAAACTGAAAAACATCACTCTACTTCTCTCCAGCCTCTTTTTCTATGCCTGGGGCGAAAATATCTATGTCCTGGTAATGATTTCTTCTATCGTTTTTAACTTTTACTGCGGCATTGCTATTTCAGTCAGGACATCTGAAAAACGTTCCAAGCCAGGAACGGTTCTTACCGTTGGAATCATCTTTAATCTTTCAGTGCTTTTCTTTTTTAAGTACTCCAATTTCATCGTTGACTCTATCAATCATTTTACGTCAATTTTCCAATTCTCTCCTCTCTATCTTTCGCCGGTTCACCTGCCCATCGGCATTTCCTTTTTTACATTCCAGGCTCTTTCCTATATAGTTGATGTTTATAAAGGACATGTACCTGCACAGAAGAACATTATAAATCTGGGCTTATATATATCGCTTTTTCCCCAACTCATCGCCGGTCCGATCGTACGTTACCACAATATTGCCAGTGAACTTGTTCATCGAAGCGTATCCCGCGATGATTTCAGCGAAGGTGTAAGAAGATTCCTCTATGGCCTCAGTAAAAAAGTTCTTCTTGCAAATCCCCTGGCTTTAACAGCTGACAAGATCTTCGCTCTTTCTGTTACAGATATTTCTTCCCCTCTCGCCTGGCTTGGTGCAGTCTGCTATACGTTTCAAATCTATTTTGATTTTTCCGGTTATTCAGACATGGCCATAGGTCTTGGCAGAATGTTCGGTTTTCATTTTCTCGAGAACTTTAACTATCCATATATATCAAGATCCATCCGTGAATTCTGGAAGCGATGGCATATTTCACTTTCGACCTGGTTCAGAGACTACCTGTATATTCCATTGGGTGGTAACAGATATTCAAAAACCAGAACCATCTGCAATCTTTTTCTCGTCTTTATTCTGTGCGGACTCTGGCATGGTGCCGCCTGGACGTTTCTAGCCTGGGGAGTGTACCATGGTTTTTTTCTGATTCTGGAACGAACATTATGTGGAAATTTTTTAAATAAAATCTGGCTTCCCATACGTCATATTATCACTCTGATAATTATCATTATCGGCTGGGTTCTTTTCCGAAGCGATACAATCAATGACGCAATATCATATATTACAATTATGTTTTTCCCTTTTAGTGAAACCAGAGGGAATCACCTTTCACTTTATATGGACAGTAAATTAATATTTGAACTTTTCATGGCAACCCTCTGCTCTTTTCCATTTTATCAGAAATTCAATCTCCTCCGCACCTGCACAAAAACAGATTCTGCCACTATCCAGCTGCAGTCAATTCTCAGTATTGGAGAACTCATATTCCTTTTTACACTGACCTACTTCACAATAATCAGCCTGGCAGCTGGCGTGTACAATCCATTCATTTATTTTAGATTTTGATCACCACCGGCCAAATAGTACGCCCAGGATAAAAATCATCCAACCCAAGCAGGCATGAAACAAAAGATATTTTTCACGAAACTGACGGATACATTACTTATACTGTTCTTTCTCTGTCTTATTTTTTCATCTCCACTCAGAATGCTCTTCAATAAACAACAGTCATGGAGTGAAACTGAAAACAGGGTTCTTGCACCTTTTCCATCGTTTCCCCATTCATTTGCAGCAGCAGATAAATTTTTCTCGTCCGTTGATGAGTACCTCAATGACCATTTTGGCTTCCGTGAATACTATATTTATAGATATCAACGTGAACTTGCGAAACGATTTGGTCAGTCAAGTCCCAATTCCAAAGTAATTACCGGGCTTGATGGATGGTATTTCTTTAATGATTTTAATCTACTGGAAGATTTTCAGGGACGGATGCCCCTTTCTGAATCCATGATTAACAGGTGGTTTACAATTCAAAATGAAAAACAACAATGGCTTGAGAAAAAAGGAATAAAATATCTTTTTCTTGCGGCCCCCAACAAACAGTCCATCTACCCGCAATTTTTGATGAAACATGCTTTGGCAATAAAGAAAACAAGTCGTTTTGAACAAATTCTTTCCTCTAAGAATCATAAACTGCCACCTTATATGATAAACCTCCATGAACTTCTTCAACCTGAGAAGTACAATAAACCGCTTTACTATAAAAATGATTCGCACTGGAACAAGTACTCTGCCTATCTGGTTTTCCAGGAAATCATGAAAAAGATTTCTACGTGGTTTCCAAAAGAATCATTCAGAACACGGTTTGATTTTGTCCAGGACCAAACAGGTATTGGTGGCAACCTCGGGTTAGGTGGAGATCTCACCAAGATGCTGATGCTCCATGATGCAACAGAAACATTTCCTCAGATAAAACGATTTAAACGATGTGGCCGGTATCATCCCCTTCTTTATCCACTCAGCAATATCAATAAAACAAAGGGAAGAGAATCATTCATAAGAACCTGCAGAAAAAAGCACCTGAAAGCTCTTGTCTTCAGAGATTCATTTTTCGTGCAACTGGAGCCGTTTTTTTCTGAAAACTTCAGAGAAATTGTCTACCTCTGGAAAGCATATGATCAAAAAAATATAGAGGAAATATTAGACTATTTTAAACCGGATGTGGTGATAGAACTTATTGCTGAAAGGCATGTTTTTGACTCTCTGGAAATACCGGAGCAGCAAAAACATGCCGGGTATCTCAGGCAAAAACAAAATAACGTTCCACCTATTCGCCCTCAAACTCCATAATAGCATAAACGGGACAGTTCCTGAGCTGCGCCCGCCCACCGAGATCAGGTAATTCAATAAGAAAAGCACACTCGATGATATCTGCACCCAGTTTATTCACAAGTTGTACTGTTGCACCTGCAGTTCCACCGGTAGCAATTAAATCGTCTACTATCACAACCTGTTCACCCGAATCAAGAGCATCCCTGTGAATCTCCAGTGTTCCTGAGCCATACTCCAGATTATAAGATTCTTCCAGGGTTTCAGCCGGCAGTTTCCCTTTCTTTCTTACGGGTACAAAACCGATCCCCAGCTTATATGCCAGAACAGCACCAAAAACAAATCCCCTTGCATCGATACCAACAATTTTATCCACAGTTCTTGATTTATACCTTTCGTAGAGGATATCACAGGACTTTTGAAATGCTGCAGGATCCAGCATCAATGTTGTCAAATCCCTGAAAATAACTCCTTCCATCGGCCAGCCGGGAATACTCCGAACACTCTTCTTCAGATCCATCAGTCTTTTTCCTTTTTTTGTCTGTGAATTTCCTATAAAAGATTCCTGATTACACATTAAACTCAACCGGATTCGGAATGTGCCTGCTTTATCATCCTGAAAAAACAGGTACATCCCCAGGCTGACAAATGCCGGTCGGAGTTTTGTACGTAATGAGAAAAAGGTTTCAATTCCATTGCCATTATCCGACTGCCGTCAAAATACCAATTAATTTTCAATCTGCAAATGTTTCGACAACTTTCACCAGCAACTGTTTGACATTGTCCGCATTTTTATGAAAAACCGCAAGGATTTCATCCCAGGTAACAGGTTTTTCATCCTCCTTCCAGCAGTCATAATCTGTCGACATGGCCACTGCAGCATAGGGTATACCGGCTTCGTTGGCCAGGATTACTTCAGGTGCCGTTGACATATTAATAACATCAGCACCCCAAATCCTGAACATATTTGACTCTGCAACAGTTGAAAATCGTGGTCCTTCTATTGTAACCACACACCCTGAGTGATGTACCTTTAAATCAAGATCCTCTGCTGTCTCATAAAGAATCTTGCGTAAATTTTCATCAAATGGGCGAGCCATTGCGGTATGAACAGCTCCATTGGCAAATGAATCATGAAAACTGTTTTTCCTGAATCTCGTAAAATCTATAAACTGATCAAGAACAACAAGATCACCCCTGCCTATCCCTTCCCTGAGACTGCCGCAGGCCGTTGTAGCAAGGATATGGGTCACTCCCATTTTCTTCAATGCAGTAATATTTGCCCTGTTATTGACCTGAGTGGGACTCAATCGATGTTTTTTCCCATGTCTGGACAGAAGATATGTCTCAACCCCACCTATTTTTCCATAAAGCAGCGGTGATGACGGTTCTCCAAACTCGGTTTCAATACTCACCAATTCCGGGTTTTCAATAAGATCAGGATCATCAAGCCCAGATCCACCAATAATACCAATCTTAACCATACAGACCTCCCCTGCCTTGCTCCTTATGGATAACTGTAATTTTACAATCATATCTGAATTCTGCAATCGGTCAAAGCCTGAACAGATCTTTTCCAAACCATTTCACCCTAAAGATTACAACATTGGATCGCCTAAAGTTGATCGAATTAAAATGTAATCAGTTCAGATTTCAGAGACGTATTAATTCTATTCAACAGAAAAGCGGTACGCAACTCATTTATCAGATTATTTTTTAGAGCAATTTATCTGTTTTTGTGTAAAAAATATATCACTTAAATCCTGCACTTCATAAAATGGTTAAATGCCCTGAAATACAGAGTAGTGACAGGATGAAATTATAATATCTTTTTGCGTAACTATTCACGCAGGCAGCAACTACATGATTTTATTACCTCTGAACTGTAATCAAAGTGGAGTCTATAATGCTTAAAGTCGGATTTGTCGGATGGCGCGGTATGGTGGGATCAGTTCTTATGGAAAGAATGCGAAGTGAAGAGGATTTCCAGGGAATTGAGCCTTTCTTTTTCACTACCTCACAGGTTGGTCAACAGGGTCCGGATGTCGGCTCCGGCAGCCACCCCCTTGCCGATGCCAAAAATTTAAAAAAACTGGCAGAAATGGATATAATCATGTCCTGCCAGGGTGGAGGATATACCTCCGCTGTTTATCCTGAACTGAGAAAAAACTGGAATGGGTACTGGATTGACGCTGCCTCAACCCTCAGAATGGCTGAAGATTCAATAATTGTCCTGGATCCTGTAAATCGTAAAGTCATAGACCAGGCTCTTCAGGATGGTATTAAAAATTATATTGGAGGGAACTGTACCGTTTCACTTATGCTCATGGCATTGGGTGGTCTTTTTCAGGAAAACCTGATTGAATGGGTCAGCTCCATGACCTACCAGGCTGCCAGTGGCGCCGGAGCCGGAAATATGAGGGAATTAATCAGTCAGATGGGTGCTCTTGAACAAGAAGTGACAGAACTGCTCGCCGATCCTGCATCTGCAATTCTTGAAATTGACCAAAAGATTACGGCAAAATTAAATGACGGTTCTCTTCCTCTCGAAAACTGGGGTGTACCGCTCGCAGCCAGTTTGATTCCATGGATTGATGTCCCCGTTGAAAACGGTCAGACCAGGGAAGAATGGAAAGGTTTTGTGGAAACGAACAAAATTCTCGGAAACCGTGGAGAAACTGACATCCCGATTGACGGTCAATGTGTCCGCATCGGGGCAATGCGCTGCCACTCACAGGCTTTCACAATAAAACTGAAAAAAGATATTTCGGTTGAAGAAGCGGAAGGAATTCTTGCAAACCACAATCAATGGGTGCAGGTTATTGCCAATGAAAGAGAGGCTACATCCAGGGAACTGACACCCGCCAATGCTTCCGGTACGTTGACAATTCCAATCGGAAGAATCCGGAAAATGAATATCGGCCCCAGGTACCTTACAGCATTCACGGTTGGAGATCAGCTGCTCTGGGGTGCCGCAGAACCAGTCAGAAGGATGTTAATGATCATCCGCAACTATCTTTCTTAAATTTTCGAATCTGTGCCTGATGGCATTTTCTTGCCATCAGGCGTACGATCCAGTAACAATTCCTGAATATTCAGATTACTGGTGTGGTACCGCCCGAGATCGACTTCATATTGCTCCTGCCGATCAAGAGACTGACCTTCTTTTGCAGTAACAATTTTCACACAGGGTCTGTCCAGCGATTTTCCGGCCCGCACAACCATACCCACCCGATTATCCGAAAGCCTCACATATGTACCAGGGGGATAAAAACCAACCATGCCAATAAAAGCGGCTAACAGCCCGGGATGAAATGCCCCTTCATCCGCCACCATTATTGCATAAGCCTCGACCGGCAAAATGGCCTTTTTATAGGGTCGAACAGCGGTAAGCGCCTCAAAAACATCACAAATCTGCAAAAGAGCGGTTGTTGGATGGCGCACAGCCCAAGATGGTTGGGGCGGATATCCACTTCGATCAAATCGAATATGATGCCCCCAGGTGGCCGTAAGCTGAAGGGTGGAAACTCCCGAGTGTTCCATCAGCAATTCGACACCCTTTCGAGGATGTTTTTGTATAATTCTATATTCTTCCGACGTCAACCTGCCCTGTTTTAAAAGGATATGGTCAGGGATTGCGGCTTTACCAATATCGTGCAGCAATCCGGCAGTTCCCATTGCCATGATATCTTTTTTCTTCCATCTCATCCTCACTCCTGCATATACAGCAAGAGATGCTACCCTGACTGAATGTCCAACTGTGTATTTATCATATTCCGGATAATATACATACTGCAGAACTTCAGCAAATGACTTCCCTGAAAACCTGAGCATGAATTCACAGACAGACCTGGCCTCATCAATATCCAGCTGATAACTGAGAGCAGCTTTACTGTGGGAGCGGTCCACTACATCAAAGAGCATATTGTAAAGCTGCACGACAGACTGCTGCTCTTCAATAGTTTTCTGTCCTTCCCATTTTTTTCCACTTTTTCCTGCATTCTCTTCATCTTTATCATGAAAATGATACCCGCCCCTGATATGTTTAATACCATGTCGTTTAAAAACTTCCTTTGTTTCTTCAAAATTCTGATGTAATACCCTCTGAAGAGAAGAAATATCAAAAAATGCTTTAACCTCCTCAACTCCCAGACCCTTTTCCAACAGGAAACCGCCGCAATCCAGACTGCCGGCAAAATCCATGAGTTGCTTCCCCGATATATCGGAACCAAATATCCTTTTCCCGTCATAGATAAAAAAATCATCAACAATACCGATAAATAACTTTTCCTTTTCTGTTGCGACTAAATAGGCATGCAGCAATGAAACAATTTCTCTGGCATAATTGATCACCCTGGGGTGATCTGAATGATACAGTTTTCTGTTTGACAGTCCTTTGGACAAGAGAAGAATAATCTCATGAACAGTCTCTGTTATCGCCATTTTCATATTTTTCTCAATGCAGTACAGACAGAGGCTTACGCTTCAGATTTTTCAGGCTTTTGCGGGCAATTTTTCTTATTTTCCCAGGCCATACGCCAATAACACCCAGTTTTTTGTCATAGCATATCTTTTCAAGTACTTTTCTTGTTCCTCTAACCTGCAGATCAGCCATTGCTTCGATGGCTTTTTCAAGCCAGTCACTATCAGCCATCTCCACTCCTGCCTGCTCGAAAAAATCAACCAATATTTCTCCGGCGGCAATTTTAAGAATAAGAGTAGGTTCTTCAAGATCCCCTTCAAACAGGTATCGTCGCAAAAATTCCAGATGCTCTTTATTCGTTGTCAGTAAAGGGGCAACGAGATCAAAAAATTGATCTTCCGATTTTTGCCTTAACCCATCCAGAATTCGAACGGCTATTTCCTTCTTAAGAGATGTTTCGAGCAGAAAATAAAACAAAGTGTAAGACTGCCTGCAGGCAGGGAGGAAAATATCGTCAGCAACATCTTTATTTTTAAAAGTATCAAGGCGTTCCAGGTGTGGTCGACACTGGACCATCATTTTATAATCCTTATAGGAAATAATTTCCAGCATCTCCATGAAATGGGCTCCGCCTTTCTTTTCTCCAACCCTGAGAAATTCATTTACAGCAACAGGCCAAAGGCTTAAATGGAGCTTAAATGGCATTTTACGCCATATTCTCAACAGGTACTCAAGAGTACAGTCAGGTTCTGAATATCTCATTTCCGCAACTATTAAAAGAACTACTGCACGAAAATCCTCCTCGTTGAAATCCATCAGGTGAAGCGTACCACCAGTAAGAACTTCCCACTCCTCTTCTGTCAGCCCTTTTATTATATTTTTTCGGAGAAACTCACTAAAGTTACGAAATGTTTTTTCTCTTCTGTCATATCGCAGTAATTGAAAATAAACAGACATTTCCTCCCGACTGTCACCCTGGGTTATCCTTTGCAGGATGCCCTGTGAGACACAATTCTGCTGTACAAATTCTTTTATCATCCGGGGGGGAATATCCGGGATCACTCTTGAAGAAATTTTTTTCTTATCAAAGCCATACTGTTTATTTTCTTCGTTTGCAGAACCAACACCTGCTGTGAGATTCCGGACTAGAAAATGCAATGCATCTTTAGATTGTTTCTGAGGAAGCTCTTTTTCCAGAGCTGAAAAAATCGCAACTATCGATTGAAGTTCTTCATGCTCACCCTCTCCACCTGCCACTCCGGAATGATATTGACCAGAAACAGCCTTCACAAGCAATAGCTGGATATCATCCATGGTAATATTCGGATAATCTTGAATAGTAACAACGTTCTTTTCATTAATTGCAGAAAAATCAGTCAGAAATATTTTGCACTGTTCAATGGTCGTAGAATCAACTCCATTGGAAACAAGATCACCAATAATTTTTTCAACATTTCCCCGCAAACCCTTTTCAGCAGAAACAGATGCGACTTCCCTCCCCGTAACCAGAAATTCCTTCTGCTGTATTTTTATCCCCCAGGGGAGATCCAGAACATTAAAATCTATAAAAGAGTGTGATCTTACAAGTTTTGCACGCCATCCCAACAGGCTTTTTACAAATCGCAACAATCTTTCAGGGGAGATGGAAACATCAAACTCTATCCTGTTAATTCCAAGCTGACAGAAAAGCTCAAACAGTTCCCGAACCGCTGATTTTTTCTTTTGCAGCTTTTTTTCATTCCAGAAAAAGCTCTCATTTCCAATTCTTATGATAACTGTCTTATCTGAAGTTACATTTTTTTTAAGGAAGTGAAGAAAATCCAAGGAAGCGCGCTCCAGAACCGCATGACCCATCTGGTAATATATGCCGATCTTGAAAATTCTGTTCAGCAGTTCTGCAAGTTGATAGATTTCGGAATCATCGGCATGACATGTTTCTTTTTCATTTTTCATTTCATATAAGAAGCATCATGGATTCGGGAGAAAACGACACCTCCTGCTGCAGCCACCAGCGGTGTCATATTGTTTCCATAGTTTTTACGAATGAAACCTAACAAACAACACTGTAATAATTCTTTATATCAAATCAAGTCAAGCATATTGTTTGAAATCTTCTAAATAACAAAAGTTATTTTTAAATTTGACCCGGCAACGCCCAGGTAGAACGCTGATTACGTACAAAACTCAGCCTGACAAAGCAGGCACATCCACAATTCGGCTGAGTTTCAAGATAGTCAAGAATTGAAATGATGGATCCATATCATCAGTTTCCTTGCGTTTACAGCAAACCGAAGATATAGTCTGATAACAACCGGATGCAAAAAAACACTTCCAATGAAACTTTTTCACGAGGCTTTTAATAGTGCCTGTCCAGAAATGGCTTTTTCTCCCAGCTCTGCTTTGCGGGATAAATTGTATACCCGGAATTTCCCTGTCTTTGCATACAAAAAAGACCGCAAAAGCCGTGGGCCTGCGGAAAATTACAATCTAAAAATGATTTTAACTCCCGGAAACAACCATGAACAACAATACCGGAAATTTACTTAAAAAAATTAACTATATTGAAGCTGAAATTGAAATTCAAAAACAGATTCTCTATTCTGTCTCCTCCTCTGACAAGGAGGAAATAGAGAAAATATTGAGAGTAATAGCCGCGAAAAAAGATGAGATTGCTGAACTTCGAAACAAGATAAAAATCGTCGACCCTGAGGAATTTAACAGGATCAAAGTGTTTGAGAAAGCTGTACAGGAATTTAGAAAACTTGCAGCAACAACCCCCTTTCAGTCAATTTCCAGCCAAAATGCGGATGAACCATGTATCCTTTCCCTGCAAAACGGTTCTTCAATCAACTGTCTTGTGAAGGCTTGTGACGAAAATGGAGACTGGACGATCATTACTTTTGATGGTGAAATAAGGCAGTTTAAACAATCTGAAGTCAACGAGAAACCAGAACTTCCCGTAATTTCACACTAAGCCGGCATGGCGGTAGCAGAAGACTATGCCATGTTCCAAAGTCTGAGAACGTTCCAGAACAATGAAACCTGTTATTTTTTGGGGCGCATTGAACCTCACACGAATTCGGGTTCAATGACTTTGATCATGGCGTATCCACCCTGGATATTTTTTGTATTCCGAATACCTTTCGAATGCAGAAATACCTGTGCTTCATATGAGCGTGGTCCGGTATCACAGAGAAGAAAAAAAGATTCGTCTTTCGCTATCGACTCAACTCTTCCCCGCAATTCAGCCTGGGGAATATTGACCCATTGATCTCCATATTTTTCAATGAATGGTGAAGCTTCCCTGGCTCCGCGAACATCAAGAACTTTCGCCTTCCCGGCTGCAAATTCCACCAGAAAATCGGCCGCATCAACAGGTCTGTTCTGCATTGACAGGATATTATCAAGGGCATTCCCTGCATTATTAATTACATCCATTGCAGAGGCAAAGGGTGGGGCATAGCCGACTTCCAGACCACAGACCTCATCCACATCCACACCATGCCGAAGGAGAACCGCTAAAGAATCCACCCTTGCCTTTACGGCGTCTCCATTTCTTCCTGCCGCTTCAATACCAAGTATTTTCCGTGATTTTCGATCTGCAAGCAGTGAAATATATATCATTTCGGAACTGGGATAAAAATGGGCATGATCAGCCTGGGCAACCACGGCATAAACCGGATCAAATCCCGTTTCCTTAGCCTGCCGATAAGTGAGCCCGGCTTTTGCAACACCCAGTTCAAAAACCTTGAGGCAGAATGTGCCAACGGTCCCGCCGAAATGACTCTGGCCGCCGTTAATATTGGTTGCTATCACCCGTCCCTGACGATTTGCAAGCGAACCAAGTGCCATGAGCATATTTTCTCCGGAAATCAGATTTCTGATCTCAACACAGTCTCCTCCAGCATAAATATGCGGATCGCTGGTTCTCATGCGTCTGTCAACTGTTATTCCCCCTGACATGCCGACAGAAATTCCTGCCTTTGCCGCAAGCAATGAATTCGGTCTCACTCCCGCTGCAAGTACAACAATATCAACACCTATCATGCCTGCAGAAGTCCGTACCAGACAGCCACCGGTTTCCGGATCACTGCTTATTTCAAGAACTCTTTCATTAAGCAGCAGTTTCACACCCTTTGTTTCAAGTTCTTTTCCAGTTACCCTGGCTATACACTTCCCCAACAGTGTCGGTAACACCTGGTCTTCCATTTCTATAAGCGTTGTCTCAATGCCCCATAAATCAGTGAGAGCTTCCGATATTTCAAGACCTATTGCTCCCGCTCCTATGACAACTGCCTTACCGACTTTTCCCTCGACCATCAATGTTTTTATCTTCTCAGCATCATGAAGATCGGCAACAGTAAACACACGGGGAAGATCAACACCAGGAATGGGCGGTCTGACCGGACTTGCACCGGTTGCAAGAACGAGTTTGTCATAAGACAACTCTTCTTCTTTACCGGAACCAAGATGATTGACAATGATCACTTTGCTTTTCCTGTCTATCCCGACAACTTCAGTTCGAGTCATTACCTCAATTCCTTTGCAATTCAGAAAAAATTCCCTGTCCCGAATCGCGTGGGAAGTCGTTTTGTACAGATCTTCAATATCGTTGACATCTCCACCAACGTAATATGGAATTCCACAACCACCATAGGAAATGAGATCATCACGATCAATGAGTATTATTTGAGCATCCGGGTCCAGACGTCTCAACCTGCAGGCCACCTTGGGGCCCAGCGCAACAGCACCGACAATTATAACTTTTTTCGACATCTCAAATCCTCACAGGAATGATCAAGAAAAACATTTCCCCTGAATTCAGCACTTCAGAAAATGCGATTATGATTTAATTTCAAAACATTGACATGCAATAACTACTCACAGGTGCCCGAAAATAATTATTTTTTCACAATAACGCAGAATTTGGAGAAGAATCTATTCCCGGACAACTTCCAAGGGTATTGTATAATAAATTTTCACCATAACAATACCACAACGTATGCAATATCAATTTTCCTATTCATTCCTCCATAAAAAGGACTTAAAAATATCATGTGAACACAGCTCTCCCTACTTCTTTCAATCTCCCTGATAGTGCGTGATTACCATTCCAGCCAGTTGGATTAACTGTAGATTACTCAACTCACGTGGAGTTAAAATCAATTGCTTCTCAGAACAAAATATGGTAGTTGTTCGCTGTTGTTTCACATGAAAGTTTGCAGTGCAACAGGTTGTCTTAATGCAGTTCAGAGCTTTCATTGCCTGGTACCCTCAGAGGATAAAAAAGGCCAAGGGCATAATTTGCCGAGCTTATGGTTCCAGGTACTCTATAGTGAATCTTTTTCCATTTTGGAGAATACTCTATTCATGGCTGAAATCACTGGCACACCATCAGAACCGCTCTGCAGACAACCTGATCTTACGGGAGCATTTTTCTTTTTTCAATTATACTACCTTGTGCAGTCGACAAAAACGTTCCTTCCCCGTATCATCATTTTACTTAACATACTCAAACCGCTGACAGATCTTTTTCGTCTTTGCAGTAAAAGAATTGTAACTACTCATCGGGTCAACAACTCTATGATTCTATTACCTCTGAGCTGTAATCACTCACCGGTGGTAGAGATTTGTACAGGCTCTTCCGGTCCGCTTAACCTGCCTATGCGGGCCAAAGGAAACCGTGAAAAGCCGGAACACCTGTGAGTAATGACAAAGAATGTTTCAATGTTTCAACGCTTTAAAGCTAAAGGAGGAGAGTGTCTTTAACTTTAACCTGGCTCTTTTGTGAGCCTCAATTTTAAACAAGGAGTGAAACATGCCATTAGATCCGACCAAACATGCTGATTGGGAGATTGCACAGGAAGCTGAAAAGGCAATGCTGACAATCTATGAAATCGGTGAAAAACTGGGATTGACCAAGGAAGAACTCCTTCCACAGGGCCACTATATTGCCAAAATCGATTTCAGGGCTGTTCTAGAAAGACTGAAAGACAAACCGAACGGTAAATACATTGACGTCACTGCAATCAGTCCGACGCCCCTCGGGGAAGGTAAATCCACCTCTTCAATGGGTCTTGTGCAGGGCCTTGGCAAACTTGGCAAAAAGGTCTGTGCTGCAATTCGCCAGCCCTCCGGCGGCCCGACCATGAATATAAAAGGATCGGCAGCAGGTGGCGGTCTCGCCCAGTGTATTCCGCTGACTCCTTTTTCTCTTGGTTTTACAGGTGACATCAATGCCATTATGAATGCCCATAACCTGGCAATGGTTGCCCTGACTTCCCGTATGCAGCATGAAAGAAACTACACGGATGAGCAGCTTGAAAGGCTTTCCGGTATGAAAAGGCTTGATATTGATCCAACGAATGTGGAAATGGGCTGGATCATGGATTTCTGCTGCCAGGCTTTACGAAATATCATCATCGGTATTGATGGAGTTAATGGCAAGGCGGATGGTTTCATGATGAAATCCAAGTTCGGTATCGCTGTTTCTTCAGAGGTTATGGCCATCCTCGCCATCGCAACCGACCTGAAAGACATGCGCGAAAGAATGGGCAAAATCGTTGTTGCCTATGATAAGAAAGGAAAACCCGTCACCACCGAAGATCTTCAGGTTGCCGGTGCAATGACCGCCTGGATGGTTGACGCGCTCAATCCGTCACTCATGCAGACCCTCGAAGGACAGCCGGTCATCGTCCATGCGGGACCATTTGCCAATATCGCTATCGGACAGAGTTCCGTCATTGCCGATAAAGTTGGTCTCAAACTCGCTGACTATCATGTGACCGAATCAGGTTTTGGTGCGGATATCGGCTTTGAAAAATTCTGGAACCTCAAGTGCCGTTATTCTGGCCTTACTCCGGACTGTGCAGTTGTTGTTGCCACAATCCGCGCCCTGAAATGCCACGGTGGTGCCCCGGTACCTGTCCCGGGTAAACCAATGCCTGAAGAATACCTCACCGAAAATGTTGAATGGGTAGCCAAAGGATGTGCCAACCTTATCCATCATATTAAAAATGTACGGAAGGCCGGAATCAGCCCCGTGGTCTGCATTAATGCCTTCTACACCGATACCGATGCTGAAATCGCAAAAGTTCGGGAACTCTGTGAGGCTGAAGGAGCAAAAGTTGCCCTTTCCAGACATTGGGAAAAAGGCGGTGACGGTGCCATTGAATTTGCAGAAGCAGTTATTGAGGCTTGTGAAGAAAAAACTGAATTCAAGTTCCTTTATGACCTCGACATGCCCATCAAAGAAAGAATTGAACTTATTGCCACAGAAGTATACGGTGCAGATGGTGTTGATTACTCCAATGAGGCTAATAAAGCTATTGAGAGAATCCAGGCTGATCCCGAGCTTTCAAAACTCGGCATGTGCATGGTCAAAACTCACCTCTCACTCTCTGACAATCCTGCCCTGAAAGGTGTTCCCAAGGGATGGCGACTGACCATCCGGGAAGTTCTCACCTACGGTGGTGCCGGTTTTATCGTACCTGTTGCCGGAACTATCAGCCTGATGCCCGGTACCGGCTCCAATCCGGCATTCAAACGCGTTGATGTGGACGTGGAAACCGGTAAAGTCGAAGGCGTCTTTTAGCAAGTGCTTTTTTCCTTTACCGAATAAGGAGAATGCCTGACAGGAAGAAGAGAGTTTCTCTCTCTTCTTCCTGCAGAGAAAAAATATCCTCACTATATATTTACAGGAGTTCTTATAATGACTGCCGAAATCATTAGTGGTACCGAAATACGAAAGGAAATTCTTGCGGAAATCAAGCAGGAAGTTGAAGAAATGAAGGAAAAACACGGTGTCGTGCCCGGCCTGGTTACCATCCTGGTTGGTTCCAGCCCCGCATCCATCAGTTATGTCACCCTGAAGGTTAAAACTGCTATCAGCCTCGGATTTAAGGAAATCCAGGATGATCAGCCGGATGATATTTCTGAAGAAGATCTCCTTGCCCTGATAGACAAGTATAACAACGATCCGGAAATCCATGGCATTCTGGTGCAACTGCCGCTTCCCAAACATATCGATGACAAAAAGGTTCTCAATGCCATTGATCCGGACAAGGATGTTGATGCCTTTCATCCCGTGAATGTCGGTCGCCTGATGATCGGTGGAGATGAAGTTCGTTTCCTCCCCTGTACCCCAGCAGGTATTCAGGAAATGATTGTCAGGTCGGGCACGGAAACTTCAGGTGCAGAGGTTGTGGTAGTAGGTCGATCCAATATCGTCGGAAAACCGATTGCCATGATGATGGCCCAGAAGGGCGTTGGTGCAAACTCCACTGTAACCATCGTTCATACCCGGACAAAAGATCTGGCAGCCCACTGCAAGCGCGCTGATATTCTCATCGTGGCCGCTGGTGTTCCGGATCTGGTAAAACCCGAGTGGATCAAGCCGGGTGCAACGGTTATTGACGTTGGTGTAAACCGTGTCGGCATGAATGAGGAAACCGGCAAGGCCATCCTTAAAGGAGATGTTGACTTCGAAAAGGCAAAGGAAATTGCCGGAAAAATTACACCTGTACCGGGTGGTGTCGGACCGATGACCATCACGATGTTGATGAAAAACACCTTGAACTCAGCAAAGAAAACTCTTGGGATATAATTTCCGCCTTGCTCCTTAACTTTGAAAAATTTACGCTTTAATTATTTCAAGTTTTTTCGTGCCACAAGAAAGCCCGAAAGATCCACACTGTGGTTCCTTCGGGCTTTTCTTTTTTGAAGATTACTTGAAATCTGATTTATTTTTCAGTGGTGATGGTGATGGTGGTGATGGTGTCCATCCCCCTTCTCCTCCACTTCTCCACCAGCCTCCTGCAAAGCTGCAGCCAAATATTCATTTACCGTTTCCATGGTTCCGATTGCATGACTGATATGATGGGCAATTTCCTGATTTCCTTCCTCTTTCATCGTATCCCGCCATTTAACAAACTCATCCGCATGCCCCTTGTTGTGATCAATCCAGTGCTGCAGAAGTATTCGTAGTTTTTCTTTATTTTCCATAAAATCTCCAGGTTCAGATGATAAACCACCACTTTCCCGGTAACTGATCACGGGATTCTTAACCGACAACTTTTCTGCCTCAAGAATTTGTTGTACCTGAAATCAATTACAGTTCAAAGATAAAAAAGCATAAAGTTGTTGCCCCGTAAGCAGTTACATCATTACGACTTAAAGAGATACACCTTCCCTTCATTAAAATCAATCCGATCAAGAGACATTCCGGAAAATTCCTTCTGCCCTTCAAAAAGAGTGGTGATCTGAAGTCCACCTTCAACAATTTTCAGAGCCGTGACATTTTCCAGCAGAAGTTTTTCATTGCCATCTTCATTAAGCACCACATTCGTCTGACACATATAT
>NZ_JBPLBA010000007.1:0-5252 GCF_054039375.1 Desulfomarina sp.
TTCATGCCAATAATAAAAAACATAAAAACCGGTTTGATCCCGGGAACCTTATGTTGCTTATTTATGTAACAGTCGTGTTGTTTTTTCTTCTTTTCGGTGGGTTGAGTCATGTGGAGGCAGAAGAACGCCCTCTCTCCGGTGAATTGCAATTGGTATCACCTGTGACGGTATGGGGAACCGTTGACAATATGCTGTTTTATCGGGAAGTGTTTTTCAGTATTAACCGGTGATAGATCCAGGGTACCCAAGGGTGCCTCAATAATGGGGATCAGTGACCGATCAGGATAGTCGCCGATTGATGAATCCGTTCAAGCTGTTCCCATAAATAATCAAAAATTTTTTCTGCATCAACAGGTTTAATTCCCAGGATTTCCAATGGATCAAATGGAGGAGACCATTTGAGGTTGAGTTCAGTCGCTGTTACCATGGAAACTGCCACACCCACCAGGAGAGACATTTCCCATCCTTTGTTTCTGTAGTCTTTATTCTCATGAAATTCCATTGTCTGGGGCAGGGGGTCAGGCAGACACCACAGTTTCCCGAGATAACCACCCGCTTCCCTGTACCCTGCACCTGTCTGTTCTTTCAGGGTTTGATTTATCGATATATTCTGGTCGGACTGATGTAAACGAAGCGCAAGGGCAGTAGCTTGTGGAAGCTGGTGGGCCATCCACAGTAAACCCAGATTATGCAGAATTCCAGCGGTTCTGGCACTTTTCAGTAAGTCCTTTCCAGGCCTTGCGACAGTCAGGTTGAAAGTTGTTTCAGCCACTGCCATTGCCCGAACCCAATATTTATGAACATCAAAAGGGGGGCAGCGACCAGGATCAAAAGGGGCCGAAACAGCAAGAGAAATGCTGATACTCTTAACAACACCAAAACCAAGTCTGGCACAGGCTTCGTCAAGTTCAGTTATCTTTCTGATTGGTGCTGACCATGCCGAATTTGCAAGGGAGATAAGCCTGATGACAATCGTGGGGAAGTTCTGCAGTATTTCCGCAATCCTACTATAATCCAGAGCTTCATCTTCAAAGGCAGTCAGAAGGGTTGATACGGAAGAGGGTAAGACAGGAAGCTGTGCCCTGTTTAAAGTTTGCAGAACTGGATTGTTATCGGCAGTATTCATGAAAATTCCCTGGTGACTGGAACATTGGTCGAATTTTCCGTGATAATTTTTCTGAAATCTTTTTTTATCATGGCCGGAATTTCTTCAGGAAATAAAGGTTCACTGAAGTAAAAGCCCTGGACAATTTCACAGCCGATTCCTCTTAAAACAAGGAGTTGTTCCTTGTTTTCAACACCTTCTGCAATGACTGTGTTTCCAAGGGCCTGGGCTGCGCCGATAATAGTACCGAGCAGGATTGATGAATCCGTATCTTCCATCATATCAACGATAAACAGACGATCTATTTTCAGGCAGTCTATGGGCAGATTTTTCAAAGAGGCGAGGGATGAATAGCCGGTTCCAAAATCATCAATAGCAATTTTTATTCCCATTTCTCTTAATTGCTCAAACATCGTTATGTTTCCGTCCAGATTCTGAACGACACTTTCTGTGATCTCAAGTTCGAGCAATTCGGCTGGAACACCGGTTTTTTGAAGAATCTCATGGACGGTATCATAAAGTTCCGGTTCGCGGAAATGGATGGGAGAGATATTCACGGCTATTTTGAAATCAGAAATTCCCTTCTGTCTCCACCGTGATACCTGGCAGCAGGCCGTTTCCAGTACCCAGTTTTCCAGAGAATTTATTATACCTATTCTCTCGGCCACCCTGATAAAATCGTCGGGTGGAACCAGGCCCAGGTCGGGATGTCGCCAGCGGACAAGGGCTTCCACTCCCGCCAGGCGGCCTTTGACAATATCTATCTGGGGCTGGTAATGCAGTTCAAACTGGTCCCGGTCAATAGCTGATCGAAGTTCCTGTTCAAGCCATAAACGTTTTTCCGCCTGAAGTGTCATTTCCGGTTGATAAAAAGCATAACGATGTCTGCCTCCGGCCTTGGCCGAGTACATGGCACTGTCTGCTGCTTTCAAAAGTGTCTGCTGATTTTCCCCGTCTTCGGGGAAGTGTGCAATGCCGATACTGCAGCGGGGGCGCAATTCTCTCGCATTCAACATCAATGGTCTGTTTATTTCTTCAAGGCACCGGTTTGCTACATCCGCAGCGACATATTGATCATTGACATGATCAACCAGTATACAGAATTCGTCACCGGAAAGACGGGCGACAAAATCAGTATCCCTTAAAATCATTTCAAGTCTTTCAGCAATTTTTTTCAGCAGTTCATCACCGGCATCATGACCCAGGCTGTCATTTACATCCTTGAAACCATCAAGGTCAAGGTAGACAAGAGCAAAACGATCGCCCCTGCGTTTTGCCGCTTTGATGATATCTTCCATATGTTTATAAAAATAGGCCCGGCTTGCTAGTCCGGTCAGTTCATCGGTGTAGGCGAGTTGTCTGATTCGTTTCTGTGTTGCAAGCTGTTGGGTGATGTCCTGTACAGTCCCCAGGATAATCTGTCTGTTATTCGGCGTATAGCCTATTTCCTGATGTACAGTCATGGCAGTACGGTTATTGACAACAAGTCTGTACTCGGCTGGTTGCGGCTGGTCACCTTCCGCAGTAGAAATGATGATGCTGTGAACATATTCCCGGTCTTCGGGGTGGATTTGTCCTATAAAATCTTTCAGGGTATGCTGCTTGAAATTTTCAGGATGGCCCATCATTTCAGCCAGATTGTCTGAGACTGTCAGTTGGTCCGACAGGGCATCCCAGCGCCAGAAGCCAAACCCCGCAATACGCTGGGCACTGGCCAGTTGTTCCTGGTTTTCCAGCAGGTTTCGGGCATTGTTGCTGGCACGGAGCTGGAATTTGATCTGTTGAAGCAGGATGGGATAATTCACAGGTTTAACAACGAAACCCGATGCCCCCGATTCAAAAGCCATATCGACGGATTTACTGTCTTCAAGTCCGGTAACCATCAATACCTGGAGGTTGCGGATCTCTTCCATTTCGTGCAGCCTGCGACATACTTCAAAACCACTCATTCCTTCCATTAAAGCATCAAGCAGTACGATATCCGGTATAAACTGTTTGGCCATTGCCAGGGCATCCTCGCCATTTTCAGCTTCAAAAACGGTATATCCGGCAGCAGTCAACGCCCTGGATGTGGTCAGACGAAAAAAGGGATCATCATCCACCAGAAGAATTTGTCCATCCAGTGTGGGGGCTGGAGGCAAGACCATATTTTCTTCATTTTCCGAAATAGTGATATATTCTTTCTTTAAGGCATCTGTTACCCGTTCCAGCAGGTTTTCAATATGAGACACAAGAGTCAACACGCGGGAGGAATCAGTACTTTCAGAAATGGTTTCCAGTTCTGCGTAATATTTCGACAGTTCAACAGCACCCAGGGTTGCGCAACTTGATTTCAGGCGGTGGGCAAGTTTCTTGAGTTCATTTTTCCTGTTATGTTTTGCTGCTTCTTTGATTGCAGCTATATCCATGGGAGAATGCTTAAGGAAAGTATTTATTGCCTTTGAGAGAATATCATGCCCCGTCTTTTTTTTCAGGTCCCGTAGTTGTTGAAGTGCAGACGAATCCAGCAGGTTACCAGAGCTGTCTGAAGTGGAACAGGTATGTTCTTCTGGTGTTTCATCAGGAAAAGAAATAAGCCACTGGCACAGTATTTCAGCAAGCTGCCGACGACTGAACGGTTTACTCAGGTACGCATTCATTCCCGAGGTGAGACACTGTTGAACAATTCTTTTCTGGACGTCTGCTGTCAGAGCAATAATGGGTACAGGATCTCTGTTTTCTTCCTGTTCAATCCTGCGAATTTTTTCTGTTGCACTGAAGCCGTCCATTTCAGGCATATGGCAATCCATCAGAATGAGATCATAATGGTGGTTACTCCACGCAGTCAGTACCTGCAGCCCGTTTTCAGCAAGATCTGCTGTGCAGCCTAATGCTGAGAGCATTCCCATGGCAACATCCTGGTTGACCTCATTGTCCTCGGCAAGAAGGATTTTTCCCTGGAGATAAGTCTGTTTCAACGTGGTATTTTCCTTCATTGACACCGTATGCTTGTGTGATCGAGAACAGTGAGGTGAAAGAACGGGGAGCACGATGGAAAAGCGGAAACAGGAACCTTTACCTGGTGTGCTTATGAGGTCAAGGGTGCCATTCATCATTTCTACCAACCGTTTTGCAATCGCAAGGCCCAGGCCTGTTCCTCCGTGTCGCCGGGTTATGGTGTTGTCCCCCTGGCTGAACGCATCGAAGATGTTCATTTGCTGTTCCGGCAATATTCCCGGGCCGGTATCCGAGACTTCAAAGAGTATTTTCTGTTTTTCATCCCGGGCTGACAGTATGGCAGCTTTGAGTTTTATTTTTCCCTGTTCGGTAAATTTAACAGCATTCCCGAGTAAATTGATAAGGATCTGCCGCAGCTTTACCGAATCACCCGTAACCTGCTCCGGCAACTCCTCAGGGAGATCAAGCTCCAGCTTCAGACCTTTGTAATGTGCCTGTCCGGCAACAAGTTCCAGAGTGTCTTCAAGAAGAGTTCGCAGTTGAAAATCTTCCAGGTTCAACTGCAGTTTGTTCGCTTCAATTTTGGAGAAATCAAGAATATCGTTTATGATATCCAGCAGGTTTTTCGCCGAACGGTGTGCCGTGTCAGCCAGGCGGCGGGCACGAACGTCAAGGTCACTGTCCAGAAGCAGTTCAGTCATGCCTAAAACCCCGTTCATGGGAGTACGGATTTCATGACTCATTGTTGCGAGAAAATCACTTTTGGCTCTGCTGGCCGCTTCCGCTACCTCCCGGGCCTTTTCTGCTGCTTCTTTTGCCTCCACCAGGTTACGGGTTCGTTCCCTGACTTTTTCTTCAAGTTCATGCCGGTAAGAGGTCAGGATGTTATCTCTTTCCTGGATCTGTCCCAGCATATCATTGAAATTTTCTATGATTGTAGCAATTTCATCGTTGTTTTCAGGCTTCAGGCGGAGGCTGAAATCCTGAGTGTCTGAGACTTTCTGCATACCATGCAATAAATCGGAAATGGGAGTGGATATGCGTTGCTGCAGGTAGTTTGACAGCAGAGATACACCGCCCATGATGAATGACCAGAGCAGCGAGGTGATTCCCAGGAACTTCAGAATTCTGTCATATAGGGGTTGCAGGCTGGTATCCATATGGATAGACCCGAGAAATTCTCCTTTAAAGTATATGGGGCGATATGTAT
>NZ_JBPLBA010000008.1:0-22381 GCF_054039375.1 Desulfomarina sp.
GTATTTCCACCAATTGTTTTTTTTGCCAGGAAGGATACAAATAAGGTTTTTTAAAAGAGAATTATTCTTGGAAATCTTTTTGGAGGCAATAAACAAATGAATAAAAAAGAACTGGTGGAAAAGATAGCTGCAAAAAGAGGTATGAGCAAGGCAAGTGCAGCCAGGGCGCTGGACGCGGTTCTGGCAACAATGACAGGTGTGATGGAAAAGGGAGAGCGTGTTACAATTACCGGCTTTGGTTCCTTTAGAGTAATAGAAAGAGTTGAAAAAAGGGGGCGAAACCCCCAGACAGGACAGGGCATTATTATCCCTGCCCGGAAAGTAGTAAAGTTCAAGCCGGGAAAGAATCTTTTCGAACGGATCCAATAATGGGAATTTATGCAGTCACTTTCTTTGGGGCTAAAAATACCAGCAGGAAGATACCTGAGCAGACCATGATACTGCTGAGAAGCTGACCCATTGTGAGAAGGTTGAAAAGATAACCGAGTTGTTGGTCGGGTTCCCTGAAATGTTCAAGAATAATCCTGAAAAATCCGTAAAGAATCAGAAAAAGGGCAAAAACAGAACCATGGGGCCAGCTGGATGTTCTCCATGGTTTTGATCTGAGGCTCCAGAGTATCACGAAAAGAACAAATCCTTCAAAAAATGCTTCATACAGCTGGGAGGGGTGACGGGGGACATTACCTCCATCCGGGAAAATCATTGCCCAGGGGACATCGGTCTTCCGGCCGAACAGCTCTCCATTGATGAAATTGCCAATTCTGCCGAATCCTATTCCCAGGGGAATTGTGGCGACATAGATGTCCGCTGTTTTCCAGAAATTCAGTTTCTGCCTTCTGCAATAAAACCAGCCTCCGGCAAAAAGAGCTATGCATGCCCCGTGAAACGACATTCCGCCACTCCAGGTTGCCGGAATTTGGCTCGGGTGTGCCAGGTAATAGGAAAAATTGTAGAAAAGAACATAACCAAGCCTGCCACCGATAACCACACAGAGAATGAGGACAAGATTGAGGTTTTCAAAATGGTCAGCCAGCCTGCTGTACCTGAATTCCCGTATCTGTTTTCGTACCAGGATATACGTGGCGGAAAATCCGAGAACATACATCAAGCCATACCAGCGAACATGTAAAGGCCCAATGGAAAAGATGACAGGATCTATCTGAGGAAACTGAAGAGGTGTCATATTCCGGTTAATTCCCTTGCAATCCATTGCGGTTTCTGCGTAAGTGCACCTGAAGTACTGAGATTGCTGCGGGTGTCACTCCGGATATCCGGGAAGCCTGGCCAAGGGACAGAGGGCGAATCGCAGTAAGTTTTTCCACTACTTCATTGGAAAGACCGGAGAGTTCTGAGTAATCCAGATCTTCAGGCAGCCGCATGGATTCCATTTTTTTAAACCGTTCCACCTGTTCTTTCTGGCGGGCAATATACCCCTTGAATTTTATCTGCAGCTGAATACGTTCCCAGACGCTGCTCCCGGTAATTTTTGTCACGTTTTGCAGGTCAGCAGGCGAGAGGGGGAGGCTTAGAAAAGCATGGATCGTCATCTCCGGACGGCGCAGGAGATCCGCAAGGGAACATTTCTGTCTTAAATTGCTTGTTCCGGCAAGCTGCAGGGCTCGGTTCAATTGATCTGTGGGTTTGATTTCAATCGATTCGAGGGTCTCTATACCTGAAGCAATGGCATGTTCCTTTTCAAGGAAGATGTCGAATGTTTTTCGGTCAACCAGGCCAATGTCAAAACCAATACGGGTGAGACGCGAATCGGCATTGTCTTCACGAAGAAGGAGTCTGTATTCTGCCCGTGAGGTGAAGAGTCGATAGGGTTCCCTGGTGCCCAGAGTTACCAGGTCATCCAGGAGAACACCGATGTAGGCTTCGGAACGGTCGAGGATGAGTGGTTCCTGATTGCGGATGGAGCGACAGCCGTTGATTCCTGCTATCAGGCCCTGGGCTGCAGCTTCCTCATAACCGGAGGTTCCGTTGATCTGGCCGGCAAGAAAAAGGCCTTTTATTTTTTTTGTTTCCAGTGAAGGCATGAGGCCTGCAGGATCTATGTAATCATATTCAATAGCGTATCCGGGACGTATTATGATGGCATTTTCAAGTCCCCTGATACTGTTGATCATGGCCTGCTGGACAGACAGGGGCAGACTGGTGGGGAGACCGTTTGGATACACTTCCACCGTATCCAGCCCTTCCGGTTCCAGAAATATCTGGTGGCGGTTTTTTTCGGGAAACCGCATAACCTTGTCCTCAATTGATGGACAATAGCGGGCGCCGATTCCCTCAATGATTCCGCTGTACATGGGGGACTGATCTATTCCGCCCCGAATGATTTCATGTGTTTTTTCATTTGTATAGGTAATATGACACGGGAGCTGGGGGAGAGTATAGTTTCCTTTTGAGGAGAAGGAAAAATGGGCAGGTGGGAAATCACTCTGCTGTTCTTCCAGTTCTGAATAATTGATGGAACGGGCATCGAGACGTGGGACTGTTCCTGTTTTCATTCTTCCCACGGAAAACCCGTTTTCAACAAACCATTCGGCCAGAGCTGTGGAGGGCGCATCCCCCAGTCGTCCGGCAGGAAAATTTTTCAGACCGATATGGACCAGGCCATTGAGAAAAGTACCAGTGGCTACAACGACTGCCCGTGCCCCGATTTTTTCATTCAGGGAGGTGGTTATACCGCATACTCTTTTGTTATCGATCAGCAGGCCGGTCACCATTGTCTGGCTGACCGTGAGATTTTCCTGATTCTCAATAACCGATTTCATCCGCAATCGGTAGAGCAGCCTGTCTGCCTGGGCCCTGGAAGATCGAACAGCAGGACCTTTGCTGGTGTTGAGCTTACGGAATTGAATGGATGTCGCATCGATGTTTCTTGCCATTTCGCCTCCGAGGGCGTCAATTTCCCTAACCAGGTGTCCTTTGGCAAGACCACCGACAGCAGGATTGCAGGACATGGCGCCTATGGTGTCGACATTGATGACGGTGAGCAGTGTTCTGCAGCCGAGCCTTGCTGCAGCGAGGGCCGCCTCACAACCGGCATGTCCACCTCCGACGATTACGATATCAAATTGTTTTTTCATTTTTTCCACCATATAAGAGCCCACCGGGGTGGATGGCTGCGTTCAACGGTGATTGTCTGACCTTTTTTGTCAACGATGTTGCCTGTAATGTATTTTTTCAGCAGTTCCAGTTCTCCGGCAGTGAGGTCATTGAACATCCATCTGTAGGAATCAAGGGCGGCATCCATATTTTCATATGTTGTTGTCCTGTCCAGGGTGAGCACGGTGATATTGGCATGGATTCCCAGGCTATACAGGATGTTGAGAGTATAAATGTAATCAGGCCCGGGCTGGAAGTCACGACCGAGGGCCACAAAGGCATGTTCATCAAATGGTGTTGCTCCGATTCTGTCGCTGATGAAGATATATTTTTTGCCATAGCGGTTGATTTTTTCAAGCGCTGCGGGAAGATCCTCGACCCCCATTGAACGGGAGGCAATAGCAATATCGTGGGGCTCAAGAGGCAGGCTTTGCCAGTCGTCTTCCCATGAGCACTGGATGGTGTTGATATTGTTGATATGCTCTTCTGCCGCAATATTGTTGAGGGTTGAGAGCATCTGAGCGGAAAAGTCAAGTGCCGTGACACTTTTGACATGGCCGGCAATGGGAATGGCAAGAGTGCCGGGGCCACTGCCTATATCAAGAACCGTATGGGATTTCTCAAGAGGCAGCTGCGCAAGAAAAAGAGAGGTGTAACGGGAATCTTTATTCCGTTTTGCAAATGAACAAGCCTTCCTGTCCCATTGTTCAGGGCCTTTGCTTTTCCAGCCTTTTTTTTGCATGGCATTGGCGCGAAGGGACGGCCAGTCGATGTCTTCATACGTTTTTGGCGAAGTAACTGACATGGAGATAGTTGAATCCTGGTTTGATTTTTAAAACATTGCCGGGCAGTGGTCAGATCTATTACTGCACCACAAGTTTTCATCTGGAACATACAATGTTGGGGACATGAGCAAAGTGTTTGTCCAGAAATGGCTCTTTCGTCCAGGCTCTGCGTCATGCGCAAAAAATAATGTTCGGGATATCAATTATATGCCTGTGTTTATTTTTTTTCACTTCATAATTTTGCACGAAATTGCTCATTTCTGGACAGACACTAGCATAGCAGGAGAGGTTCTGCAATATCATGGATTACCTGAGGACAAAAATGTTTGACAGGGGATAGTATATATGGTTAATATTCACCTCTTGTAATGAGTTCAGGATTAAGGCAGCATATGCTTTCGGCCATTGTCGATAAAGTACTTTTTTTGAGATGGCTGGGATGAGTCGGCTATCCTGATCACCGTTTATATATTAATAACGAAAACTTCATGGCCAGCCATGAATTGTAACGACGAGGTAGCAAAATGAGTAAGCGTACTTTTCAGCCAAGTAATATCAAGCGCAAGCGAACCCATGGATTCAGAGCCAGAATGAAAACCCGGGCAGGCAGGGCGATTCTTAATGCCCGTCGGGCAAGGGGCCGCAAACGACTGTCAGCCTGAACCATTGGAAAAACTTCGACTGCGTAAAAACTCACTTTTACGGAAAGGGTGGGAGTTTGAGAGAGTATACAGCCGGGGCAGACGTCTTCACGGACATGATTTTACGCTGATTTGTGAGCCGAATTCTTATGGCAGAAGTCGTTTGGGGATCAGTGTGCATCATAAGATCCGGGGTGCGGTAAAGAGAAATCGTATCAAGCGCATTGTCAGGGAATCTTTTCGGCTGGGGCGCAACTTCTATCCGTCAGAGATGGATATTGTTTTTGCCGTCCGACCCGGATTTTCTCTTTCCTGCCCTGATGAAATAAGCGAATCGGTAGCTTCTGTGGTCCGGAAAATGCATAAAAGTTCATGAAATCCCAAATTGCAATACGGAAGTTGCCCAGGCTGTTTTTTATTGGACTTGTAAAGGGATACCAGTACCTGCTATCCCCCCTTTTTCCTCCCTGCTGTCGTTTTTTCCCCACATGTTCTGTTTATACAATTCAAGCAATAGAGAAGTACGGAGTTATTAAAGGCGGGTTGCTGGGTATTTGGCGCATTCTCCGTTGTCATCCATTCTCCAGAGGTGGACATGACCCGGTTGTGTGATTACCCGCAATAGTCTTTCTTTTTTTATTTTCAGCGTGCCGCTTTGGTGCATAAATTTACGGAAAATGAATGGATACTTATAGAGCGTTTTTGGCGATCGTTATTTCCTTTGTAATACTGGTTGGTTATCAGTATTTCTTTGTTGGATTTGACCAGCCTGTCTCCCCTGACAAGGTCGTTGTCCAGAACGATAGTGGGGGTGAAAAAAATGTGAAATCATCCCCGGCCCGGGAAACCGTGGCAGCGGCAGTTCCAGTAAAAACTCAAGCTGAAGAACCGGCTCCGGTTTATGACAGGGAAGCAAGGGAAATAATTGTTGAAACAGATCTTTACAGTGCCGTGTTTTCTGAGGACGGAGGAACGGTAAAAAGTTTCAGATTAAAAAAGCACAAAGAAACACATGATGCCGATTCTCCCGGTATGGAGCTTGTAAAAACTGATGACCGCTATCCTCTGGAATTTTCATGGGGCAGTGCCCTGGGAAAACGTGTTCTTTATGACAGTGAAAGACAGGAGGTTCATCTCTCCAGGGAAAATGATAAAGCTGTTCTGCGAATGACTGCAAATGGCAGCAATGGTCTGCGTATTGAGCGGGAATATGCGTTTCATAATGACACTTATCTTGTTGATTTAACGATTCGGGTGCAAAACAGTTCCAGTAATCCTCTCCAGGGAATCCCCCAGCTGTACCAGATAAACAGCCCTTTTATGGGGAATTCTGGACCTACCAGCAGATATTTATTCAGCGGACCTGTTGCATTTGTGAATGGTGAACTTGAGACGGTTAAGGCAAAAGAGTTTAAAGATGGTCCGAAAACGATAAAAGGTGCAATCGACTGGGCAGGATACGAGGGAAATTATTTTCTCTGCGGGATTGTGCCAATTGACGGGGCCGGCAATTCATTCACCATGGAGGGAGATCAGGATCTCACCAGAATGCAGTTGGCCGGTGATCTTGATACCCTGCAGCCGGGTGGGGTTAAGGAATATAAGTATCATATTTTTTATGGTCCGAAAAAGCTCGAGATGCTGAAGAATATCGGCTACAACCTGGACAAGGCCGTCAACTTCGGCTGGTTCGATGTAATCGCCAAACCGACTCTCTGGCTGCTCAATAAATTTTACAGTGTTTTCGGCAATTATGGTATTGCCATTATCCTTGTAACCATCCTTTTCAAAGTCCTTTTCTGGCCTATCACCCAGAAGGGGATGAAGTCCATGAAGAATATGCAGAAGTTGCAACCTAAAATGGCGAAAATAAAGGAAAAATACAAAGATGATCCGACAAGGATGAATCAGGAGGTGATGAGCCTTTATAAAACTTATAAAGTCAATCCTCTGGGAGGCTGCCTGCCCATGGTTCTGCAGATTCCGGTGTTTTTTGCCCTGTACAAGGTACTGCTGCAGAGTATTGAACTCAGGCATGCACCTTTTATGCTGTGGATAACGGATCTTTCAGCACCTGACAGATTGTATCTTGGCTTTGACATTCCGTACCTCGGTGGTTTTCCGGTTCTGACGGTTCTGATGGGGGCTTCCATGTTTCTGCAGCAGAAAATGTCTCCGTCCACCGCTGATCCGACCCAGGCTAAAATTATGATGTTTCTGCCGCTGATCTTTACTTTCATGTTTATAAAATTTGCCTCGGGTCTTGTGCTTTACTGGTTCATAAACAATCTGTTGTCCATTCTGCAGCAGGTGATCATTAACAGAGAAACAAGGAAACCGGCAAAAGCCTGATTATTGAATGGTTATCTTTTCTGAAGAATTTTGTTTCAGGTGGGGTAACCTGGATTTTTGCAGAAGGAAATTCAATGTCTCCAGACAAAAAAGATTTTTACGCAAAAGAGGTTACCGGGGCCATCAGAAAGGCCTGTGAAGCATTAAATGTCCCCCAGGAGCGACTTGAAATAGAGGTGGTCGAAACCGGTTCTACTGGTATTTTTGGCTTGATCCGGAGGAAAGCCCATATTCGGGTCCAGGTGAAAACGGCGGTCGAAGAGGTTGTAGATGAAATATTTGAAGTAAAGGAAAAGGTAACCGGGGTAAAACCGTCCCGGAAAAAGGAAAAAGAGGATATTCCCCGGAAAAAAGAAAGACATCAGGCCCCAGTGGAGGAACCGGCTAAGATTGAAGCTGTTGCCGGTCCCGAGAAAAAAAGTGAGGAACCTCCGTCTTTTCAGGAAGTGAGTGAAGAAAGCCTGGAGTTGTTGAAAAAGGAGCTGCTCAATATTGTCGAGCTCATGGGCTTTCCCTCAACAGTGGAAATAGAGGCGGAAGGGCTCTCTGTGAACTGTGTACTCAGTGGAGAATTTGAGGAAAAACTGGCGGGACCGGAAGGGAAAACACTTGACAGTCTTCAATATCTGCTGAGGAAGATTGTCAGCAGAAAGGTTCCTGAACGGTTGAAAATTGCAGTTGATGCCGGTAATTTCAGGCAGCGTCGTCAGGAAGAGCTGAAGGTAAGAGCTGTTGAGCTTGCCGCTCTTGTCAAGAAGGATGGTAAAACCCAGGTCATTCCCGCATTGAACCCTTCCGAGAGGCGGGTTATTCACATGATTCTCCAGGAAGATAAGGAAATCCGCAGTCGCTCCGTAGGAGATGGGTTGTTTAAAAAGATTCTCATTTATAAACCTGGGAAAGGGAACAGATCCGGCAGAAAAAGATCCTCTTCAAGGGGAGGGCGCAGGGGCAGGTCTTCCCAGTCAAGAAAGACCGGAGGGGATAATTCGTAATTGTCTACAGCTCCCCCTGCTTTTCAAGGTCTCCTTTGTCCGCATAGGTTGGAGGATAACCGGAGGTGATAATTCCTGAGTAAAGTCCCGTTTCGGCCGGACAGGCTGCATTATCACCAAACGTCCACGGATTCAGGAATATGTTATCCGAGAAAAAATCACAAAGTTGTTTCGGATCCGGAACAACGTCTGAAAATGATACCATTGCCGCGATTTCAACCCCGCCCGGTGCCGGCGGTATTGGCATAATACGGATGAGCGGCAACCGTTCTCTTGATATTCTGAAAATGATCTTTGTTCCCGCCGGTTCTCCTGGAGTTCTGGTCAGCCATCATATGTATTATGGTCATATCCGGCGAGAAAATGACGGTAAAATTCTAGATGAAGTGCTGGCTGTGTTTATGGCATCCCCCCGAACATATACCCGTGAGGATGTGGTTGAAATCCACTGTCATGGCAGCTATCTGGTCCTGCAGAATGTTCTGGAACTGTTACTGGATCAGGGGGTCAGGCTTGCGGAACCCGGTGAGTTTACAAAGAGGGCTTTTCTGAATGGCAGAATTGATCTGACAAGGGCTGAGGCGGTTATTGATGTTCTGGCGGCGAAGACCAGAAAAGGTGTGGATCTTGCCCAGGAGCAGCTTTCCGGCGCCCTTTATGATAAAATTGAGCCGGTTCGCAAAGGCCTTCTCAACATGCGGGCCATCATTGAAGTGGCTATCGATTTTCCCGATGAAGATGTTGATATTGTACGTGAATATGATTTGCAGGAAAGAATCGTCAACGAGGTTGAAAAACCGATATCGTATCTTTTGAAGCAGGCGGAACAGGGAAGAGTTTACAGGGACGGTATAACAGTAGTCATCGCAGGTCTTCCAAATGTCGGAAAATCCAGTCTTCTTAATACAATTCTTCAGGAAAAAAGAGCATTGGTCACTGAAATCCCAGGTACGACCAGGGATTCCATAGAAGAGTATGTGGATATCCGTGGCCTGCCTGTTCGACTTATTGACACGGCGGGTATCAGGGAAGAGGCAGGAGAAGTTGTTGAAGAACTTGGGATCAGGAGAGCAAAGGAACTCATAAATATGGCGGACCTGGTTCTTTTCATGGTGGATGGATCCAGACCGCTTGAAGATGGTGATGTTGCTCTCTACCAATCAGTGTGCCATAAACCGATTCTTATAGTGATCAATAAAATTGATATTGCCGGAAGTGACGATGTTGATTTAAGAAAACTGTCGGGAGACTGCAGGAGTGTGTCTGTTTCGGCCAGGGAACAGTATAATATTGATCTCCTCAAAGACCAGATCTTCCAGATTATTACAACTGGAACGGATCAGTGGGAAGAGGGTGGTTGTGCTCCTAACCTGAGACATAAACTGGCTCTGGGAAAAGCCCTGGACGCATGCCGAAGAGCAGTAAAAACCCTGTCCGGGGGGCTTACCATTGATTTGATTGCCGTGGATCTTCAGGACTGCCTGGATCACCTGGGTGATATTGTCGGAACGACAACAACCGAAGACATTCTGGATGTGATATTTGAACAATTCTGCCTGGGCAAATGAAATTATCCTGACTATTCAATCATGGCAAGAATTTCACGGATCAGGTTGTCTGCACCGTCTGCAATCTGATCGATACGGGAGTCGAGCATATAACAGGGGGTTGTCACCAGTCTGTTTTTACGGTCGACCACTATTTCCCCGTGACCTGTGGTCGTATGTGTTCCTCCCATTTTTATTATATTTTCTTCCACCTGAAGGTCATTACCCAGAGTAACTTTTGCCCCGTTTATTAATTTTGCAAGAATAACCGGAGCAATGCAGAGAGCCCCGATAGGTTTGCCTGCGCTGTGGGTATCAGTAACCGCTTTTGCAACAGCTTTATCAACTGTGCAGTCTGAACCGTCAAAGGCAAAAGTTGAAAGATTTTTTGCTGCACCGAAACCTCCAGGCAATACAAGAGCATCATGATTCTCGACGGAAAAATCCTGGAGGTTTTTAACATTTCCCCTAGCTATCCTGGCAGATTCAATGAGGATATTACGTTTTTCCTCAGTGGGTTCACCTGTGATGTGATTGATCACGTGGAACTGTTCCCTGTCGGGGGCATAACATTGAAAATCAGCTCCTGCCCGATGGATGGCAAGAAGGGTCAATGTGGCCTCGTGGATTTCGGCACCATCGAGATGCCCGCATCCTGAAAGAATGACTGCGATGGATTTTTTGTTTTTGTCTTTCATTTTTTTATCTCCTTCATACATAACCGGCTGTCCAGTCTGTAAATAATAATCTCCTAGCCCTTGTTTTCCAGTTCCCCCAGGAGTGCCTGGGCCTCTGACCGTTCTTTAAAATCTGCTTTTGTTTCCAGGGCTTTTTTGATTGAGCCAAGTGCTTTGTCCTTTTCCCCGTTACCATATTGAGCCAGTGCAAGATGGTAGAGAATTACAGGGTCGCCCGGTCGGTTTTCCAGAGCCTGACTGAACTGAGAGATGGCAAGGGAATAGGACTTTCGTTTGTAATGAACCCAGCCAAGGGTATCGGCGATCTGTGGTTGTTTTGGATAAGCCTGCTTGGCCTGCATAGCCAGGCGAAGTGCTTCGCCGAGGTCTCCGTTTTCTTCAGACGCTATAAGCCAGGCGAGGTTATTGGCGGCAGTGGGGATGTTTGGCTGTGTTTTCAGAATCTCGGCGTAAAGCTTTTTGGCTTCGGCAGTTTTGTTCTGTTTTTCATACAGGGAAGCAAGTCCCATTTTGGCCACAACAGCATCTGGATGTTTTTCGAGAATTGTATTGAATTCCTTTCGGGCGTTTTCCAGTTGGTTGAGCCGGGTGAAGAGTCTGGCAAGGAAAAGGTAGGACTGCGGGTTATCGGGTTTCAGTGTTTTTGCCTGATTAAAAGCCTCAATCGCCTTTTCTACCTGATTGCTTTTGGCGTACAATTCTCCAAGAAGAAGATAGTGCCCGCTGAATTTATTATTTTTTATATGTTGTTTTACGAAATCAATGCTTCTGTTGATATCATTGTTGGTTGAAAGAGCCGCCAGTAAGGCCAGTGTTTTTGAACTTTGTGGAACGACTTTAAGCAGTCGTTCCAGAGACTCCTTTGCCTTTTCGCGGTCGTTCGTGCCGAGGTAGGCGATACTGAGACTGCTGATCAGTTCAGGATCTCCCGCAACCTGTTTTTCAATACCATGGATGAGTTTGATTGCTTTATCATATTCTTTTGCCTGCACCAGGGATTTCACGAGTATTTTTACAGCGATATAATTATTGGGATTGATTTTCAGTGAAGTTGAGGCTTCTTTACGGGCCCTGAGACTTTCGCCCTGCATGAGAAATATTTGAGCTGCAAGTGCGTGGAAACGATCATTTACTGGAGTGTTTTTCAGCGCCTGTTCTATGCTCTGTTGAGCAAGAGTTTTTTCCCCTTTACGGAGGTGTGCCAGGGCCGAATAATAAAAAGGCTCACCCCATTTGGGATAATTTTTCAACAGAGGGGTGAGAATTTCAAGTGCTTCCGTATTCTTTCCTTCATTGATTGCGAACCGGGCTTTGAGCAGATTCGCGTCACCATTGGCGGGGTTGGTTGCCAGAATTTTTTCCATGAGTTCACGAGCTTTTTCAAGGTTTTTCTGCTCGAATTTCAAGGTGGCAATTTTTGCCGTGACCTGATTGTTTTCAGGAAATCTTTCCTCCGCCTTTTTCAATATTTCTTCGGCATCATCGTATTTTTTCTGTTTCTTGTAAAAATCTGCCAACATGAGATGGAGCCTGACAGAATCGGGTTTTATTTCAAGAGCCTTAAGAAGGGCATCTCCGGCTTTATCAAATTCGCGACGTTTTATGTGAAAATTTGCAAGAGTGGTGTAGATCTGAACATTTTCAGGGAATCGTTCAGTCATTATTTTTAACTGGTCGTGAAATGCCTTTTCATTCCGGTTCTGGTCAAAAAGAGTCAGCAGAGAGCGATAATTGGAAAAAGTATCAGGAGCCAGTTCGATGGCTTTGCGAAACATTCTCTCCCCCTCTTGCCATTTTTTCTGACTGGCAAAAATCCGGCCTTTGATATTGTAGAGTTTGTCGTTATCCGGCTCCTTTTTCAAAGCCTTGTCCACATACGCAAGAGCCTTGTCGAAATGACCTTCAATCAGCTCAATATTGGCAATAAGAGCGAGGGCCTCGGGATACCCGGGGTCCTTTTCAAGGACCTGTTCCACGTATTTACGTGATTCCTTGGCATTTCGGGACAGAAGATAAAACTCTGCCACCTTCACTGCCGCATCAAGATTTGAGGGGTCAAGACCAGCGGCCCTCTGCAGCTCACGGAACGCCCCTTTCGGGTCACCGGTTTTCAGGAGAAGCAGGCCAAGCTGGTATCTCGCGTCAGCGTATTTGGCATCAAGTTGAATGGCATTCCTGAGTTCGAGGATTGCTGATTTCTGATCTTCTATTTTGACATATTCGAGAGCACGCTGGTAATGTTTAATTTTCTTCTGTTCGGGATTTGAACACGCAGTGAGAGTGAACAGAAGTGATAACAGGATAAAAAAACCGGCAGAATGTCGCAGAGTCATAGGAAACCTTGAGTTAAAAATTATCATTGGAGAAATGAATAGAGTGTCCGTTATAAAAAACTACTCCTAGTTTAAAGGAAAAAAAGGAGTTTTCCTATCGAAAAATAAGATATGATGAGGGTTTGCACAATATAGAAATTATATTTGATTTAATTGCAGGTTTTTGCGGGGGGAAAAAATGATAAAATTTAATTCATTTCCAAGGTGAATGAGTCAAGTGTTCCTTTTCTGGTTAATGCCCTGAAATTATAAGAATAATAAATTGTATATCTTGGAGTACATGTTTAAGGCCGAGGGTTAAGTTACTTTTTGGTCAGGCAAATAAGTGACAAAAAATCAAAGATATGATTTACTGTCTCCTAACCGAATATTGCTGATCAGGATATTGAGGATTGATCCGGTCGTTATACAGTAATTGCTCACAGGCACCCCAGCTTTTCACGGTCTCTTTTGTCCGCATAGGTAGGCTATAGCGAAGAAGAGCCTGCAAAAATCTGCCGCACCTGTGAACAATTACACTTCAGAGGTAATAAAATCACAGAGTTGCAATCCCTGTGACCAATTACGTTATATCTGTCCAGATGAGGTTTGAAAATGTTGAGAAGAATTCTTTTTTTTCATGTATGCACCATTGTCTTTCTTTTTTCGGTTCCATTGACTTTCGCGGCTCAATCAACAGCCGATGTCCCTGTTACAAAAGAGTTACGGGAAAAAGCACTCAGGAATATTCTCGGAAAAACGAAAGATCTCCCTAAAATAGAGAAGGAATATGTAATCGGCCACGGTGATTATCTGCGGGTGCAGGTTTATGGTGAGGGGGATATGGCTGCGGCAGATATTTCCGCTGTCGGAGAACCACGGTCCGCTGATGCCCCCCGACAGGGCAGAGGTGTAAAGGTGCAGCTTGATGGGCGTATTTCCCTCAAACATATCGGTGATGTGGAAGCTGTCGGCCTGACATTGACACAGTTGGCTGATTATCTCAAAATCCTTTTTGCCACGGTATTTGATGATCCGGTTGTCACTGTTGTTCTGGAGCAGAGCAACAGCCAGAGATATACGGTTATGGGGAAGGTTGCGAATCCGGGAATATTTTTTATCGATTATCCGATTACTCTGGTGCAGGTTATAGCCCGGTGCGGGGGATTCACCGAATGGGCTAATTCAGAGGTTACTGTTGTTCGGAAAAGTGCGGAAAAAAACAAGCTTTTTACTAAGAATATTATGAAATTTGATTATGATGATTTTCTGGAAGGGAAGGAAGTGGAAAAGAATATTTTTATAAAATCGGGTGATTATATTATCGTGCATTGATGAAATGGGGGGCTGTCTGATGTCTGTACAATTCTATGTAACCGGGATCTCGGTCGGAGCAATATGCCTGGCTTTTTTGAGTCCACCTGTTTCTTCTGCCAGGGAAAACAGCCTGACTGGAGGAGTGAGTGTTACTTATGACTATAATACCAGATCACAAGATAAGATAGCTGATGATCGGGCCACCACCGAAGATGAGTCCCTTCAGAACAGCAATCGTGACAGGAATTATCGCAGTATCACTATCACTCCACTGGTGAAATTTATTTCCAGAAGTGAACGGGACAGTCTGGAGCTCCGGGCCGCACCGGGGTTGAAATATGATTTAAAGGAATCGGAGACAAACTGGGATTATGATCTGTATGTCGGGGCAAACCGGTTTTTTACAAGAGCGTGGCAGATACGGCTGTCTGATTCCTATATTAAAACTGATTATTTCCAGACCGGTTTTTCGACTGACCAGGGAGCAACCAGTTCCGGAGGAAGCACGGTAACCGAGAGTTCTGATGAGCTTTCTCCCGATCTTGGCAGAAGACGATACTGGACAAATACTCTGAGCCTGTTTTCGGATTATACCTATTGGGAAGACAGCCTTTTTCAGGTTGGAGCCAGGTATGTTGCCTTAAGAAACGATGATACCGGAGTGAATGGTTATGATGATTATGACCGATACACCTTGAGCCTTCGCAATGAACATCGGTTTACATCCATCTGGAAAACGATTACGGACCTGAGTTTTGTCCGGGGTGAATTTGATACCGCAGATGAGCCTGCTGTGTCGGATATAACCGGGCAGGATATTCAGCAAAATACTCAGTTGTCAGATGACGTGAAGGAGTATCGTGCGACGGTTACGGTGGAAAATAATTCGTTTACCAGAAATACCCTGTCCCTCATGTATAATTATGTCGGTTCCAGGTATGACGATGACGCACTTAATGATGGTGATATTCACCAACTTCGCTTTACATGGAGAAAAGATTACTCACCCCATGTATACACCGTTGTAGGGCTTGGGCCTTCATACCAGAAAACAGAAGGGAGAGAGGCGGACTGGGGCGCAAATGGTACAGCGGAATGGAACTATATTCTGGAACAGGGACGTCTGAATTTTCTGCTGGATAAAAGGTATGATGTAAACAATTTTTCGGGGAACGGTGATCGGGGGTTTGTTGACACCTGGGAGACAAGATTCTCGTTTAATCATAACCTGCTGGAAAATATTGGTATGAACGGTTTTCTTTCGTACATTTATGAAAACAGGAAAAGTCCGGGAACAACACAGGATGCTGCCGTCGAAGCCGACCAGGCACAACTGGAGGAGTTTTACAGGAACCGATACAGTGGTGGCCTTGGTTTCTCGTATTCTTTTATGAAATTTTACAGTGTTGGCCTGAACTACATTTATACTAAACTTGATTCAGAAAGAACTGACGAAGAATATGATGACCACAGGGTTTTTATCACTTTTTCCTGGAACAGGGAACTTTATCGCTGGTAACATCCGCAGCCTATGAGAAATACAATACAGATCTTCAGAGTTACAGTCGTACTCATTCTTTTTGCACTTACCTGGTATCTGCTGCAGCTGACAACCAGTGTAACAAAAATAAGTATAAAAAAATCACTCTCCACCTTTCCCCACGAAATAGGTGAATATCATCTCTCAAACTCTTTTCAGTCATCAGCGGCCGTAATTGAGATGCTTGGGGTGGATGATTATATCCAGTATAATTATGTCAATGATCAAGGAGATATTATTAATCTGTATGTAGGCTATTACAAAGCTGTTGGTGTCGACGGGGGATACCACTCTCCCAAAAATTGTCTTCCCGGAGGGGGTTGGGGAATTGATCAGATCAAAACACAGGTTCTTGACAGCGGCATAGAGGGGGAAAAAAAATCCACCGTTTCTGAGATGCTGATCAGGGAAGGGGACAGTTACCGTATCGTTTTCTACTGGTTTCAGAATAGAGGGCGTATTATTGCTTCCGAATATTGGGAAAAGATCTACCTTGTGCTTGACGCGTTATTTAAAGGGCGCAGGGATGGTACTTTTGTCCGCGTGATGTCAATTGTGCCCGGTAAGGATATAGAGATGACACGTGCCAGAGTCAAACAATTTTCAGAGCAGGTTATGGTGATGCTTGAAGATTATCTGCCGGGGGCGAAGATATGATAGTTCGACAGCCGGTGTGGGGCAGGAGAAATATTTTTTCAGCCGGGATTCTTCTGGCTGCTCTTTTTATTCTTTACTGGCCGTTTCTGACAAAACTCGTTGCTGACTGGGGGACGAATGATGACTATTCCCACGGGTATTTCATCCCAGTACTGACCCTGTATTTCATCTATCATATACGCGATAAACTGCGGGATCTGGCTATCCGGCCAAGTTTTACAGGCCTGTTTATCATTGTGGCAGGGCTGGCTCAACTTGTGGTTGGAAAAATAGGGTCAGAGTTTTTCCTTCAGCGTACTTCTTTGATTATAGTGTTGTATGGACTGGTGCTCTTTTTTCTTGGCTGGGCTTATTTGAGGAAGCTGTTTCTGCCGTTATCCTATCTCTTTTTCATGGTTCCTCTTCCGGCCATTATCTGGAACAAGATTGCGTTTCCCATGCAGCTTTTCGCCTCGGCCTTGACTGAAAAAGTTGTATATGCACTGGGAATAGCAATTTATCGTGAGGGTAATGTCCTCCACCTTGCGGAAACAACATTGGAGGTTGTAGCAGCCTGTTCCGGGTTACGCTCTCTTATGACCATGTTTGCTCTCAGTGCTGCACTTGCTTTTCTGTCTTCTCTTTCAAGATGGAAGAAGATTATCCTGCTTTTGTCAGCCGCTCCCATTGCGGTTATTGCCAATATTATCCGGCTGAGCGGAACAGCAGTGCTTGCCTCGCGCTATGGTTCTGAAGTCGCACAGGGTTTTCTCCACGAATTTTCTGGAATTGTCGTGTTTATGCTCGGCCTTGGGATGCTGGTTGCTGTAAATACCCTGCTGTCGAAAACAGGGAGAAACAGTTAAGCCGTAATTGGTCACAGGAACAGACCACCGTGTTTTCGGTTTCATTTTTGCTACCTGTGTGCAGTTTTTGAACACAATTCTGCAAAAGTACACAAATTTCACTCCTGTATTTTCCTTTCTTGACAGAGCAATCTTCCTGACGATTTCTTCCTGACAATATACTGTATTCACTGATCATATGTATTCCGGATAATAATTGTCTTCATTTTTCAACGGAAAGAGCATACACTATATGGATAGGAAATTTGTTATCCTGAAATAAGGAGACATAGTTTTACATTTCTAGAGAAGTGTGCAGTTGCGGTTTGGATTGCTGAAAAAACTGCCGGGAGGGGACAGATGGCCAATAAGATGCGTTTAGGCGAGTTGCTGGTTGCGGAAGATATTGTTGAGCAGGATGCTGTAGATGATGCTTTACGGGTACAGGTTGCTGGAAACAGAAGGCTTGGAAACATTCTGGTTCGTATGGGAAAACTTTCAAGTGATACGCTTGCGGCAACTCTTTCCAGGCAACTTGGGAAACCTTTGACTGATATTGATGCGGTATTCGAAAGTGGAGTAAAAAATATCCTCCCCCGTTACCTGTGTCGGAAATATGATGCGTTGCCTCTTGCCCTGAAGGACAATAATATTCTTCTCACTGCAATGACGGACCCGTCGGACTCTGAGGCGATAAGTGACCTGGAGGATTATACCGGTAAAGTGATTGAGCCTTGTCTGGCAAAACAGTCAGATATAGCGAAAGCAATTTCAGGCAGGATTTCGTATTCCCTGAAAGATCTGTTCAATCCCCAGGTGAATACCCGGATTACGAGAGTTATTGCCATAGCAGCACTTGTTCTGGTTGTTGGCCTGGGATTGGCAGGATATAAATATGTACAATCTGTAAAGTATGGCAAAATCGCAAATCTTGCCCATTCCACGGTCTATGAGCACCATGATCTGATGGTGGGGTTTGACAGGTCTGGAAGTATTTCTTTTCTCGGCCATAGTGCGTTCTCTGACGGTTATTATTCTGTTTCTTTCTCTGATATTAATGCATTACGTTCTTTTATTGTTGATAAAAAAGATGATTTTTCAGTGAGGCAATACAAATGGCTGCAATATGTGATGAATAGAGAGGATCGTCATCACCTGATTACAACAGGTCTTGCCCGGAATGGCAAGTAGCTTTTGGTGGTCTCCTTGGACTCAAAAGTGTCAGATTGAGTTTTGTACGTAAGCAGGAAAACTTTGATCTGCTGCTGAAAATCTATCCACAATACAGGCTGTTCAGAATAATTTCGCAATATGCGGATCATACATTTGATTTTATGTATTTTTCAGGGTAACCCTGACAGTTAATTGCATTCTTGTGTTCCTGGCTGCCCTGGCCTGTTCAATGGTGCCCTTTGGACAATATCAATTCGCAGTTTAAGAGATTGACGTGATGAATCTGGTCGGGGTTTTGGTCATTTTATTACAAAACCGTAATTGGAGAGTGGATTTAGTACAGAAAAATTGTAGGGATGAAAATGAATAATGAGACAGAAAAGACGGAATCGAAATATCTAAGTGGGGAAAGATTGGATATGGGTAGTCAATAAAGAAAGAGTATTATTTGAATGCTTTCAGTGGTTAGCAATGGGGCAAGGAAAAATTTTTTTTAAGCATTTTTATAAATTCCAGTTCAGCGTTTGGCAGAGAGATAAAGGAAAAGACTGTTTTGGTATGAAATATGCATAGAGGTGAAGTGGTTTGAGCGGTTATGTTCTCAATTCCGGATTTCCCAGAGAATTGAACAAAGAAGCTGATAGATTTGAACCTGACTTCATCATTTGTTCCTGGAGAATGCGGCAACACAGTGTTATCACAATCCGTTATGAAAAAAATATTACAGATATTATTTATCATTTATTGTTTTCTGCCCATTCTTTCCCATGGAGAGCCCTCTTCCCATGATATTCATATTGAATGGTCATTTGATGATCAGTCGGTTGAGGGGAAAACTCTTGTCGGCTATAATCTTTACAAGGAAGGAATCAAAGTCTGTTCTGATGACAGTCCGGCAGATAAAAAGATGGACTGTGTGATCGTGTCGGAGCCAGGGACATATAATTTTACTCTTACAGCATTGTATTCTGATTACAGTGAAAGCCCCCATTCTCCACCCTATAGTTTTCAGCTGGGCACAGAGCAGCCACCTGGTGGTGAGGAAGGTGATCACAGCTTTTCTTTTAAATGGGAGGTTGAAGGGGACACCTCAGATATCGCGGCGTACAGAATATATTTGAATAACAAAGTTCTCTGTCAAACCGGGGATGCAGAAACATATGAAATCAGCTGTAAAACGGATCTGCTTTCAGAAGTAATGTATTTCACGATAACTTCCCTGTACATTGATAACACAGAAAGCAATCCTTCAAATCTTTTAAAGTTCGATCCTTCAGAATATCCACAGCTTTTAAACACCAGGCTTTTAAGCTTTTCATGGGATTATCCGGATAATCCAGATCTTGCGGGTTTTAGAGTGTATTATAACGGCCGGCAAATATGTGAAACAACCAATCCTGCAGACAGGCAGCTCTCGTGCATAGCAGCAATAGACAGTGACACACTGGTTTTCTCTGTTTCCGCTGTGTTCCTGGATCAGAGTGAAACGGCCCTGAGTAACAACCTCACCTATACTGCAGGAGATAATTCGCAGGGTAGTGGTGAACTGCAGGCTGTGATTACAACCAGTACAGTCGGTGGTCCAGCTCCTCTCATGGTGTCTTTCGGCGCAGCTGGTTCCATCGGAGATATTATCTCGTATGCCTGGTCCTTTGGGGATGGTGTTACCGCGGACACCAGTAGTGTTGATCATCAATATACAAGTCCTGGCATCTATAATGCGAGCCTTACTGTGACGGATTCTTCCGGGGCAATGAGTTCGGAAACTGTTTCGATTCAGGTTGCTGAAGGAACTCCAGGCAATACACCACCCCATGCCGTTATTTCATCATCAACCGCTCTTGGCCCGGCACCACTTACTGTCTCTTTTGATGGGCAGGGTTCTACAGCTTCAAATACCTTAATCACTCTTTATCACTGGGATTTTGGAGATGGTAGTGATGCGACAGGCAAAAGTGTCACCCATCTTTACTCACAGCCCGGGTCTTTCAATGCCGTGTTGACTGTTACTGATGGAAACGGTTTGACAGACTCAATCAGTACGCCGGTGATTGTCAGC
This sequence comes from Desulfomarina sp., assembly GCF_054039375.1. Lineage (NCBI taxonomy): Bacteria > Pseudomonadati > Thermodesulfobacteriota > Desulfobulbia > Desulfobulbales > Desulfobulbaceae > Desulfomarina > Desulfomarina sp. The sequence continues at coordinate 20,012 of NZ_JBPLBA010000008.1, forward strand.
TCATCACAACAGGAAAATCAACCACCCCAGGCTGTTTTCACTGTATCTTCCAGTAGCGGCAGTGCGCCTCTGACGGTAACATTCAATGGTGGAGGCAGCAAGGATAGTGACGGCAGTATCAGCAGTTATAGTTGGCAGTTCGGGGATGGTGCAACTGCTGGCGGAATCAGTACAACGCATACTTACACCAGTGAAGCGACTTTCACAGCAACTCTTATGGTAACAGATAATGATGGAGCGAAAAGTTCTTACAGTAAAATAATTTCTGTCGTTTCAGAAGAAGATCTCCCTCCATTCAATATAGAAATGGGTGAAGTTGCTGTGAACAGCGACTGGGCAACAGTAAATTTAAGCTCTTCTTTCAGAAATCCGGTTGTTGTTGCCGGCCCGCCGTCATCATTCGATTCTGAACCCTGCGTGGTTCGATTACAAAATATCAGTACAACGGGCTTTGAAATAAGGCTCGAGGAATGGGACTATCTGGATGGCAGGCATCCTGAAGAAAATGTGAGTTATATGGTGATGGAAAAGGGACACTTTATTCTCCCTGACGGTACCCAGGTCGAGGCCGGAACATTTGCCGGAAAGACGGATTCTGCATCCAATGGTTTTAAGGAGCCTTTTAATTCCAGCCCGGTTGTTTTTACATCCATCGTCTCCGATAATGAGGAGGATACTGTGGCCGGTCGTCTTCGCAATATAACGAAAAATGGTTTTGATTATTATTTCCATGAGCAGGAAAAGAACACCAACGGGCATATAATTGAAACGGTGAATTATATTGCCTGGGAACAGGGCACAGGTGAGTCGGACAACTTCATTTTTGAAGCTCAGGTGACTTCTGACAGTGTCAGTCATGTACCATATGACATTATCTACCACACTACCTACAACTCTCCGCCATTTCTTTTTGCAAATATGCAGACTGCCAACGGTACCGATACGGCGGCATTGAGGGTTGAAAACCAGAACGCAAATTCGGTATCAGTGCATGTGGAGGAAGAGCAATCTAAAGATGATGAAATTTCACATTCTCCTGAGAGTGTTGGGTATTTGGCAGTGGGGACGAAGGGGCAGGGAGATATCGACCGGAATATGCGATTGTTCACTTTTCAATGGGAGTATGACCTGGGCGGTCAGGATATAAATGAATTCCGTATTTATCTTAATGGGAATTTTTTATGTTCCACCGATAATCCGGCTGACCGTATTTTGTCCTGCACTGCATCACTTCTTTCTGCGGAGATGGAGTTTTCTGTTACGGCAGTTCAAAGTAATGGTGAAGAAACTGCACCTTCAACTGTACTGCGTTTTGATCCAACAGAATTTCCACAACTTGCCCCGACCAGGTTGGCAACATTTACCTGGGATTTTGACAGAACATATGAGGATATTATTTCCGGTTTTGTTGTATCGGTTAATAACAGTAAAGTGTGTGAAACTGAAGATCCGACAGCGAGGCAACTGACCTGCGAAATTGATACTCCGGTGAATGGGACACGATTTACTGTTCAGGCTGTAAAAACAGATAACAGTACTGTTCAATTTAAAAACTCTATTTTATATGAACAATAATACTATGAATATCAGAAAGGTGAACACCATACTGCAACTGAAGACTCTTCCCATGCCCTATAAAAGAGGAGGCATTGAAATGAAAAAGCGAAGTGTAACTATTTCACTACACAGATTCACCTGTTTTTTATATTTCCTTGTGTTTATTTTTTTTCCCGTTTCGGGGTTTTCTGCTGAATTTACCGGAACCCTGGGAAGTGTTACCATAACAGATGCTAAAGGAGAAAATGCACCACCCGCAGCATCATTTACTTATACCGTCAATGAAAATGATGTTTTTCTTGATGCAGGCAGCTCGACTGACACTGACGGGACAATCCTGGAATACAGGTGGGATTTTGGGGACAGCACTACCGGTTCCGGTGTGAATGTAACGCACACTTACGCAGAACCGAATGTTTACCAGGTTACACTCACGCTTGTAGATGATAAGAGTGGTATTGCATTGCTGCAGAAGGAAATATCGACAGTACAGTCAGGGGCTGCAGTTGAACAACTGAATGAAGATGGTGATACCGGAAATATAACTCAAAACAGAACATACGGACAGGGCATTATTTTTTCAACTCCGGTAACAGTTTCATCTATCACGATAAAATCAGGTCCTTCAAAATATGGAAATCCACCGATGAGAATCAGGATCGGGAAGAGCCTTGATCTCTCTTCTTCATATCTGGGCGAATCGGAAGAAGTTGTGTTCGACAACAAAAATACTGAATATGAATTTATTTTTTCACCGGGTGTGGCACTCGATGCCAATACACAGTACTTTTTTGCTGTTGCTGTTACCAATGA
>NZ_JBPLBA010000009.1:0-25445 GCF_054039375.1 Desulfomarina sp.
AAAAGCTCGAAAATACAGAACTCGCTAAAAAAGACCGTAAACTGATAATAAAAATCAGACATCACCTGGAAAATTTTGATTTTGCCAGGGCCTTAACAACTCTGCAGCAAAGAGAACCGTGAAAAGGCTGAGTTTCATGGATAATCAGTTTTTTTTAATGGAATAAATCGAGTCTGACAAAGCTCCCATAAGAAACACCTTTGCGGAAAATTTTATGGGTTTTTATTCTCTTTTAATACCAGTCAGTCTGGCACTGAGCTGGATGCTTTCCCCGGATGCCCTCATCCTCCAGGGAAACGGCGCAGGTCTGTATGGAAATACTTTCTACTTGATGCTGACAATCGGTTTTCTCCTTGCCATTGGCAGTATCTCCCTTTTCCGGCATCGGGCACTGGGATCATATGCCGGAAATGCATTCCTCTGTCTCACGGAAACAACCGGCATTTTTCCGGCAGCGACCCTCATTCTTGCCGGTCGGGCCAGCCTGGTTCTTTTTCTCCCTACCGGAATACTTGTCACCGCCGGTTTCACTTTTAATGAAATATTTCTCTACTGGTTTCCCAATTTCGCTTTCAGCTTCAGTCTTCTCATCTTCGTTCTGCTGCTGCACCTACTGGGAGAAAAAACAGCCCTTACCATACAACCAGTTCTCATAGGAATTGCATTTTCCGGACTCCTTTTTCTTTCACTTTATGGTCTCAACGGCCACCACATGTCCCAACCGGAACAACCTGCCCTTTCCGTTCCCAACGTGCTGTCCATACCGGCCGGAGCCCTACTCCTCTTTCTGGGGTTTGATTTCAAACCAACCAGGTATGCAATACCGCCCAACCCCGGGCAACTCACACTTCAACCCCACCGGAAAAACTCTGACAAAGGCTGGAATCACCTCTTCCTCGCTCCAGTTTCCGGCTACGTACTGTTCATGCTCTGGACCAGGGTTTCCCTTGACAATGTTGAAGCTGTCAGGCTTTCCATATCAACAATTCCCTACCTCTTTGTCGCCCGGGAAAGCCTTGGACAAACCGGCCGGATCATAATCGGAATCACAGTAATCAGCGGTACCCTTGCCTGCGTGAACGGCCTTTTCATTCAGACTAATAATATTCTGACGGAGCTCTCATCTGTTCTTTTCCACCGTTTTTCCATAAGCCCTGCCGTCCGCACCAGGATTTACCCCATATTTTTTTCTGTTCTGATCGGTATTTTCATGATGACAGGTATGGCAGGCAGTGAAAAACTTGAAATCTATATCAGAGGCAGCCTGTTGCTCTGGCTTTCCCTTATCATCATGCAGTGCTTTTCTGTTGCAAAAATTATTGAAAAAACACATAGATATATCTCAACCGCAGGATATGCTCTCGGGATTGTACTTTTTTTGAGTCTCTGTTCACTCCTGCTCTCTTTTCATGAAAAATATTCCCTCCTGGTCTTCTGCTCAACTGTTCTGATAACTGCAGCATTGGCTGCAAAAGGTTTATTGCCTGCCGGTAATAAACACAATTGATACACAAAACTCAGCCTTTAAGGAGAAACATTATGAAAAAACTTATTACCCTTCTACTGGCAATAACTTTCCTGATATCCGGGCAGCTATTTGCCGCATCTGTCACCAAAATGGACAAGGATGAACTGAAATCACTGCTCGGTTCAGAAAATCTCGTGGTTCTGGATGTCCGGGTTGGAAGAGACTGGAATTCAAGCGAATTTAAAATCAAAGATGCTGTCAGAATGGCACCATCGGATATCGAGCAGGTGAAGAAATATCCCAAAAATACAAAACTTGTTCTCTACTGTGCCTGACCCAACGAATTTACCAGCGCCCGGGTGGCGCAGAAATTAATGGAAAAAGGATATAACGATGTTTCAGCCCTTAAAGGAGGCTGGAGGGAATGGTTCCGGGCAAAATACCCTGTAGATCCAAGATAACTGGGAAATAAAGAACCCGGGACCTGAATATGACCCGGGTTCTTTAAGAAAAATCAGATTTTTTTCAGAAACGGCTTCAGCTTGGCCAGGGTTTTTTCGCCAATACCCTTAACTTCGACAAGATTATTAATGTTTTTAAATTTACCGTTTGCTTTCCTGTATTTGAGAATCGCTTCCGCTGTTTTGGGTCCTATTCCAGGAAGCTGCATCAGCAGCTCTTTGTCAGCACGGTTGATATCCACGTTTTTCGGAAAATTTTTCGTTGCTTTTTTCGTACTTTTTTTAGCAGTTTTTTTCTTTGCTTCTGCTTTCGTTTTCCTGGTTTTTTTCCTGGTTTTACTCTCTGTTTTTACCTTTCCCGTGACTTCCTGAGCTGACGATTTGGCAAAAACCTGGCCCGGTACAACAGAAAAACTGAAAACACAGGCCAACATGATTGCTACACACACAGATGTAAGTTTCATTGAATTCTCCTTTTTCTTTTCATGGGTGTAATAATTATCTCCATATCAGGAGTTCTTTTCTCTTCCGATACGGAGATGAGTTTGTTCCGTTTTTCCGGATTTGCCCCATATTACATTTTGAAACTTACAATTTTCCCACACTCCCCACCACTTTCTTACCTTTTCTTTACAAAAAAATCAGGAAAAATAAAAAGGCCCTAAGATTTCAAAACCTTACAGCCTTATTCCTGATGTAATTTTCCGGTCTTTTACATTATCGGTTTCATTGCACTCATATATGACCGCAATTCTTCACCAACCATTTCTATTGCGGAATAACGGATTGACTCATTCACCTGTATAAGATCCAGGTTATCAACACCGGTATCCTTGAGGTCGAGTCCCCTGCCGATAACATCGCTGTCAACACTCTTCATGAAATCACCAAGCAATGGTATTGCCGCGTTTGCAAAAAGGTAATTGCCATACTCCGCCGTATCTGAAATAACCACGTTCATTTCATACAGTTTCTTTCTGGCGATGGTGTTTGCAATAAGAGGTACTTCATGAAGGGATTCGTAATAGGCAGATTCTTCCTTGATACCGGAAGAAACCATGGTATCAAAGGCCAGCTCGACCCCGGCCTTGACCATGGCAACCATAAGGATGCCGTTATCATAATATTCCTGTTCCGGGATTTCATCCTCTGTAGACTCTGCTCTCTCAAAGGCAGTCTCCCCAGTCTGCCTGCGCCAATTCAACAGATTGGCGTCACCGTTTGCCCAGTCTTCCATCATGGTTCTGGAAAAATCCCCTGACATGATATCATCCATATGCTTTTCAAACAATGGCTGCAGAATAGTTTTCAACTCCTCCGATAAAATAAGAGCCTTTATTTTGGCCGGATTGGACAACCGGTCCATCATGGCGGTAATACCACCATGTTTCAGGGACTCCGTCACCACTTCCCAGCCATTCTGAACCAGTCTGGACGCATAGCCTGAATCTATACCGTTTTCTATCATTTTGTCATAACAGAGCAGGGAGCCCACCTGCAGCATTCCGCAGAGGATAGTCTGTTCCCCCATCAGATCAGACTTTACTTCAGCAACAAATGAAGATTCCAAAACACCGGCTCGATCCCCACCCGTACCACAACAGTAGGCCTTGGCAATTTCCCAGCCTTCACCCTTGGGATCGTTCTCACCATGTACGGCAATCAGGGTTGGTACTCCAAATCCACGCTTATACTCTTCACGTACCTCGGTTCCCGGTGATTTCGGTGCAACCATGATGACAGTCAGGTCTTTGCGGATCTGCATCCCCTCTTCCACAATATTAAACCCATGGGAATAGGAAAGACACGCACCCTCTTTCATCAGCGGCATCACCGTGGAAACAACGGCAGTGTGCTGTTTATCCGGAGTCAGATTAATGACCAGATCGGCCTGCGGAATAAGTTCTTTATAACTGCCCACGACAAAATCATTTTCAGTGGCATTTTTCCACGACTGCCGTTTCTCCGAAATGGCTGAATCACGCAGGGTATAGGAAACATCCAGCCCACTGTCCCTCAGGTTCAGCCCCTGGTTCAATCCCTGGGCCCCGCATCCGACAATGACGATTTTCCTGCCCTTGAGTGCTTCAACCCCGTTAAACTCGGCCGGATCCATGAAACGGCATTTGGAAAGTTCTTCTATCTTACGACGCAGTGACAATGAATTAAAATAATTTTCTGCCATCCTGATCTCCTTTTTCCAGCTTTACGGAAAATTGTAGTGTCTGAACCATACAAAAAAAGTACAAGGTTCAGCCTGTTTTATCTGAAAATCCGCGGCTGAGGGCCGTGCCGTCACAGTCGGAATCTTCATTGGTTTTTTGAGGCCGGGCCATAGACTCCGACCATGCCGGTTTATCTGAAACCGACATCCGTAAACTTGTAATTACTCACAGGTAATGGAATCATATAGTTATTACCCCTGTGAGAAGTTACGTAAACATGTCTTCCACGTAACTCTTTCCAGCGGTAGAGTCTTCCATATAATTGACATTCTCTTATTGCGTCAAGTGATTTATTCATGATATTATGTTGCATATTCGGCAACACCGGTTTAAAAATCATTTTCACATGAACATAAGAGAACTCGAACTATTCAGGCACCTGGCAACTACACTCCATTTCGGCAAAACAAGTCTTGAATGCAATATCACACCTTCCGGCCTGACAAGAACAATCCAAAGACTGGAAAACGAAACAGGCAAACTGCTGTTTCTACGTGACAACAGGTCGGTCTCTCTCACTCCAGCCGGCATCCTTTTCAGAGAATATTGCGAGGAGACCATCGGACGCTGGAATGAGCTGCAGAACAATCTGCAGAACGATACCGTTTTAAGGGGAAAAATATCACTCTACTGTTCTGTTACTGCCATTCTGTCAATACTTCCGCGAATCCTTATCCGATTCAGAAAAATTCATCCTCAGGTTTCCATTCATATCCAGACAGGCGATGCTGCAAAGGCCCTCAGCAAACTGCAGGCCAGAGAAGTTGATATCTCAATTGCCGCTCTTCCTGAAAATCCACCGAAACACCTTGACTGTGTTGAAATATTGAAAACTCCACTTATTTTTATTGCTCCCAGATTTTTTCCGCAAACAATCTGTTACAGTGATGAGAACAGAAAACATATCAACTGGGAAAAAACACCGCTCATTCTTGCCAATGAAGGACTGAGCAGAACCAGAACAGAGCGCTGGTTCAACGCAAAACAGATTACCCCAAACCTCTATTCACAGGTTTCCGGCAATGAGGCTATCATCGCCATGGTTGGCATGGGCTGCGGAGTTGGAGTTGTCCCCCGACTCGTCCTTGATAAAAGCAGTCTCGCTGATGAAATCGATATCCTTGAGGTCACTCCCCGCCTCAAACCTTTTACGGTAGGCGGCTGTACCTCGATAAGGAACAGAAACAACCCGGTTGTTCAATCTTTCTGGAAAATTCTCCAGAATCCGTGAGCATCCGAATCCGGTGAAATTGCCGGTTGCGGACTTTGGGAACTGTCTGTTTGTAACTCCTCACAGGGGGCGCTGCTCTATTACCTCTGAACTGTGTGATTAAAGACATGCGAACTCTGCTTATAACCAACGACGACTCCATTCACAGTCCCGGTCTGATGGCCCTGAAACAGGCTGTTGAAGGATTTGGAAAAATTATTGTCATTGCGCCCGATCGGGACAATTCCGCAGTTTCCCATTCCCTTACAATGGACAGACCACTCAAGGTGATCGAAATTGACAAAGACACTTATATGGTAAACGGCACTCCAACAGACTGTGTTGCCCTGGGAATAAAAAAAATACTTGACTGCAGGCCTGCACTCCTGCTTTCAGGAATAAACGCCGGAGCCAACCTCGGAGATGACATTTCCTACTCTGGAACAGTCTCCGCAGCTGTTGAGGGAACCATGTATTCAATTCCTTCCATGGCGGTTTCCGCCACCGGAGATCCCCCTTACGATTTTCTTGAAGCAGGAAAAGTGGCAAGAATGGTCGCGGAAAAAATATTGAAAAACGGTTTGCCGGATAACACTCTCGTCAATATAAACATTCCCCCGGAACATAAGAACACCATCAGGATAACCCGACAGGGGAGAAGACTCTGGGAAAATTCAATACAGGAAACCTGCGACCCGAGGGGCCGCAGGCATTACTGGATCGGCGGCGGGACCCCCGTTCACGATTCCGGTAAAGATACAGACGTTCAGGCCATAAAGAAAGGCTGTATTTCCATCACTCCTGTCCAGCTTGATCTTACCAGTCATTCCGGCATTGATTTCCTGAAAAACAACTGGGACACCGATGGAAGTTTTATCAAAACATGAGAAAAAGAAAACGGTGGAAATCAATATGATTCCACCGTTCGACACAATACTTTAAGAATATCCCCAAAAATCAGGTTATTTTCTGTACATTCTCAGAAATAGATCTTTGATATTAAATAGTTGTAACTGCTCGCAGGAGTCACAGACTTCTACAGGTTTTTCTGTTCATTATAACCTGCCTATACTGACAAAAATGACCATGGACATGAGATGCCTGTGAGCAATTAGCTAGCCTGCCAAAGCAGGCACATTCCCAATCCGGCTGAATTTTATTGGTAATCAGCGTTCTACCTGGGCGTTGCCGGGTCAAATTTAAAAATAACTTTTGTTATCTAGAAGATTTATTTATTTCGAAACCTCAAACCCGCCAGACCGGCAAGACCGATGCCGAACAGAAATACTGTTGCAGGCTCAGGAACGGTTGTTCCTCCTGTCTGTTCAAAACCGGCATAAAGTACATCCTCCTGTGAATAATTATAAAACCCGAACTGTCCACTGGTGAATGTTGAATCTAAAACAGTAACATCCCACAGAAGATTGTTTGAAGCATCCCTGACATTAATCGTAAATGTTCCAGGAATCAGGTTAAAGTCAAGATGAAATGTATATACCGCCTCGTCAACCCATCCTTTGTTCGCGCCATGGTTTTGGGCAAGTACTTCCATATCTCCAAAATCGTTCTCATTTTCCCAGAACTCAGCCAACGAAAGATCTGTTAAACCATTTCCGGTCGCACCTGTCATTTTCTTAACAGTCATTCCTTCGGCGGCTGTTGTACCCACATAACCCTGGGATCCCTGTTTCCAGTCAAATAAATAAAAATTACTTGAATTCTGATAGCCGAAAACAAAACCCATATAGTCATCGTCCCATCCCCCATCAACCTGCCAGGAGCCATCCATCGAATAACTGGTCTGGTTAAGATTATTAAGATAAAATGACGGATCAGCATTTACAACCTGTTTTACGGCAGTATTTCCAGCCTGCAATACCCAGCTTCCTGCCGGTTGCCCTCCACTATAATCTAGTGTCAAAGGAGACCAGGTTGTCAAATCTACAGGATCAGCCTGCGCAGTGAATACTCCTGTAAAAAAGAACAAAAAAGGTGTTACAATCTGCAATAATTTTTTCATAATTTATTTCCCTTTTGATTAAAAATTTAATTACCCCCGAAACTCAATTAATTGAAAAATATTCCCCATAACCCTAATCCATATCGAACCAGAAATATTGCTTGCAATTTTAAATCCCAAACAAAAACCAACACAAAAAAAACACATGGTTACACATTGTTATAAACTTTACCCCAAACAATCTTCTAACAAAAGAAAGCGGTTATCCGGACTTTTAATCCATGTTTGCGGAATTTTTCGGAAATAAGGAACGTCAAAACGATGGCAGCGAGCCGGGCCTGCAATCATTGCTTTTTGAAAAGGACTGAGTACTTTCTTTTTTCATTAAGCAATTCCATTTCTGATTACCCATGAAATTCAGCCAGTTTGGGGATGTGGCTGTTTTTATCAGGCTGAGTTTTGTATGTCGTAATCAGAATTCAATTATAGATAACTTGACCAGGGGGGAAAAAAGCATTACTGGATTGAAATTGAAACCGTACCCTCCCTGCTCTCCCGAACCTGCTGAGCTTTCATCATAAAGTAACGGACATTTTCGAAACTTTCATTTATGACTCCAACCGACAGGCATAAAAAAACGATCCTGGCCGTCAACCTCGGCCTGTTTGCCAATGCCGCACTGGCCATTCTGAAAACCGGTGTCGGCATAGTCGGTAACAGCCCCGCTCTGCTTGCAGACGGCATAAACTCAACCTCGGATGTCGCCTATGGTATCGTTGTCCGTATCTTTATGCGTCTTTCGGGAAAGCCGGCTGACAAAGAACACCCCTACGGGCATGACCGGCTGGAATCAATTGCTGCAGTCGTAGTTGGTGCTTTTGTCATCACAACAGCCATCTCCATTTTCTGGTCCTCCGTCAACAGAGTGTATGAACTGACCAATATCTCCGGCAGCCCGGAAGGGGCAACAAAACTGGCTCTCTGGATTGCCCTGTTCACGGTTCTGATAAAAATATGGCTCAGTTTCTGGACATATTCGATTGGCAGACAGACTTCAAGCAACGTGGTTCTGGCCCTGGCAGCCGACCATAGGAACGACATTTTTTCGGCTCTGGCGGCCAGTGTCGGCATCCTTTTCAGCCGTGCCGGTTTTCTCTGGGTTGACCCGCTTGCGGGCGGATTAGTCTCTCTGATTATCCTCCATACCGGAGTCGAAATAATTCGGGAATCGGCAGCTGATCTGATGAATACCCTGCCAGGTCAGCAGCTCTGTGAACTTATCCATGAAAAGCTGGGAAAAGTTGAACAGGTCCTTGATATTGAAGACATCCATGGACACAGGTTTGGCCAGTATATGGTCATTAATATTACAATCGGTATCTCCCCCGAGATTACAGTGGCGGAAGGAGATGAAATTGCCACCCGTGTGGAGCAGATTCTCCTGACGGAAATAGAATCAATGCGCCGGGTCTTTGTCCACTACCATCCTGTCACTTCACCTTTGAAGGGTGCCTTGAAAAATTAGAATTATCCTGGAAATGACAAAGGCATGGGCTGTCATAGAATATTATGTTGGTATCGAGGATGAATATTTTTTCCTGAATCCTTCACTTTAAAAAAATAATTATCACTTAATTTCAATATATTACGACATATTTGGCGGATTTGCCAATTGCAGGATTTAGGTTTTACTCACATTAACTCTCTCCAGTGAGCCGGATAATATCCTGCTGCATCGTTTCAATGACCCTGATCGGATCTGCAGCTCCCGTGATCGGACGGCCGACGACCACATGATTGGCACCGTTTTTTACAGCCGTACCCGCTGTAACGATACGTTTCTGATCATCAACCGATTCTTCCACATTCGCACCCGGCCTGATTCCCGGGGTAACAATGAGCAGTTTTTCCCCCAGGCTGTTCCTCATTTTTTCCGCTTCCAACCCGGAAGAGACAACACCATCACAGCCAAGATCAAGGGCTCTTTTCGCCCGAAAAAAAACAAGATCCTCAATTGACCGGGTCATGCCCATTGCCCGCATGTCCTCCTCCCCGAAACTGGTCAATACTGTGACGGCGAGAAGTTTCATATCACCCCGGGCAGACACTGCGGCCCGAATAATCGGATCATTTCCATGAATGGTTGCAAAGGAGACCCCCCTGCTGTTCACCTGCTCCACCGCCAGCCTGACTGTCTCCGGAATATCAAAAAACTTCAGATCAAGCATGACCCGGTGTCCCCTGTCCACCAACCAGTCAACCATCTCAAACCAGCTGGCCATGAAAAGCTGGAGACCGACCTTAAAAAAACCCACATGAGACTCGCACTGTTTCACAATCTTCTTTGCTCCGGCCGAGGTCGGAACATCCAGGGCAACAATTATCCGTTCATTTAACGGTACGACAGGATTTTTCATATTACTCCATTAATTCACTCAATATCTTTTCGGATTACATACAAAAATCAGTTTTCTGAATCCGTGCGCATCCGCCGGCAATACATCCCAACCTGGAAATTTACCTTCTCTCCTCCTCCCATGCAAGTTTCTCAAAAATCTTTTCGTAATTGCTCACATTCACTCCGGCTTTTCACACCGCGTATCTGGCGTGATCTGTTTAGATTTCCTGTCAGAAAAGAATGGTGAACCAGTTGTGACCCGATCAATTTTTTGGATAACATCCTGAAATACAGCCAAAAACCCATGTTCAAGCCTGTTTAAAAATCCACTCTCCCCCCCCTGGACGGCATCCTCCGACGGATTCATGTTTCTATTAATGATTCCTCACAGGGGCAACAACTCCATGATTTTATTACCTCTGTTTTCTTTACAACTATTTCCAATACCACTATAGTTTAATTATACCTCCATCACTTATGCACAGTACCCCGGAGGTACAGGGCGGCTGTTTTTTATGTAAACGACTGCTGATCATTAATATTGAGAAAGGAGAGTGCCTATGACAGTCAAAATCTTTATCAAAAGAAAAGTCTCAGCTGACAGTATTCTTGAATTGACGATCCTGCTGAAGAAACTTCGTAGCCTCACCTTGAGTCAATCCGGATATATTTATGGCGAAACCCTTCGACGGGTGGATGCAGACAATGAGTGTATGGTTATCAGTACCTGGCGTTCGCTGGATGACTGGAACAAATGGCTCCATAATGAACAACGGATTGAAATTCAAAATGAAATAGACAGACTTCTCGGTGAAACAACCGAGTACTCCGTGTATGAAGTCTAACCTGGCCAGAGTCCGTCATACAGGCTGTACCCTGTCACAGGGCACAGCCTGGCTCTTCAAACAAAAAATTTCTCTCTCTTTATATTTGATAAGGTTAATTGTAACTCCTCACAGGGGTGGCAACTATGCGATTCTATTATCTCTGAACTGTAATTGTTCACAGGTGCCACAGATTTTTGCAGGCGCTTCTGTCCGCATAGGCAGTGTCTGTCCAGAAATGAGCCATGTAACATAATCCGCAGGCGGGATGGCGTGAAAAAGGACATGCAAGATACGTCAGAGCAGTGGTGACGGGACACCAGGTAGGCTATAGCGAATAAAAGAGTCTGTGAAAATCTGTGGCACCTGCAAATAGTTACAATTCAGCACGATTTAATAAGAAACATTTGCCTTTTCTATTAATGTTATTGTTTTGATCAGCCGGGCTACATCGTGTAGCATGAAATTTCCACCCATTTACCTTGGATTAACCATTAAAATGTCTATCCTGAAAAGATCTTTTCGGACTGACACTTACCAGTAGCGAGGACTGGAGACAATGATTATTGAAGGTGTTAAACTGATGTTTGTCGGCATGGCGACCGTCCTGCTCTTCCTTTCCCTGATGATCCTGCTCATTCAATTTGTATCCTTTCTCACCCGGGACGCTACAGCCCGGGAGCTGGAGGCAATACAAAAAGAAAGAGAACTCCAAGCTCTCAAAAGAAGAAAGAAAAAAGAGGCTTACGCTGATAATGATGAGGATATTGCTGTTATTGCAGCCGCAATTGCAGCCTTTGAAGCCGAACGTTTTGCGCGGACATAAGCCTTGAAAAATCTATGCTTCTGCAAGATAGAACTATCCTTCCCAGACGGGAAAAACCAATACTGTCCTGCCGAAACGTACTGGTCTTTGAATATATTGTTGTGATTTAAAGTTTTCGGAAAGATACCGACAACACTTCTGGTTCAATCAGCAGGTACAGTAACATTTCAACACATGCGAGGAGAAAAACGGTGAGTAAAAAAGTTATTCAATTTATGGATACGTCCTTTCGGGACGGATTTCAGTCTGTTTTCGGAGCCAGGGTTTTAACCGATGACTTTCTCCCGGCGGTCAAAGCTTCCGTTGATGCCGGTATTACCAATATTGAGGCGGGAGGCGGAGCCCGGTTCCAGTCCCTTTTCTTCTACTGTGGAGAATCGGCTTTTGATATGATGGACCGCTTCAGGGACGAAGTCGGTCCTGATGTTGCCCTGCAGACCCTTGCCCGCGGGATCAATGTTGTTGCCCTGAGCCAGTGCCCCAGGGATATCATTGATCTGCATGCCAAAATGTTCAAGAAACACGGCATGACCACCATCAGAAACTTTGACGCACTCAATGATGTCCGTAACCTTGAATACTCCGGAGAACGAATTGCCCACCACGGACTGAATCACCAGGTTGTAGTCTCAATGATGGATCTCCCTCCCGGTTGCACCGGTGCTCATACCGCAGAATTCTACATGGACAGACTGAAACAGATCCTTGATGCGGATATTCCTTTTCACTCTATCTGTTTCAAGGATGCGTCTGGAACCTCCAATCCGAAAAAAGTATTTGAAACATTCAAAGCTGCCCGTAAACTTGTTTCCGACGATACCATTCTCTGGTTCCATACCCATGATACCGCAGGCCTCGCCATTTCCCAGAATCTTGCCGCAATTGAAGGTGGCGCCGATGGAATTGACCTTGCCAAGGCCCCGGTGAGCGGCGGAACCTGTCAGGCCGATATTCTTTCCATGATCCATGCTCTCAAAGGTACGGATTTTACCCTGGATCTGGATTATGAAAAGATCCTGGTGGCCACGGAAGCCTTTGAAGAAGCCATGAAGGATTACTTTTTCCCGCCTGAAGCCAAAATGGTGTCCCCCACTGTCACACTCTCTCCCATGCCCGGCGGAGCCCTGACGGCAAACACCATGATGATGCGTGACACAGGAACTCTGCATCTCTATGCCGACGTTATCAAGGAAATGTCGGAAGTCGTTCGCCTGGGAGGTTTTGGTACGTCTGTGACTCCGGTATCCCAGTTTTACTTCCAGCAGGCCTATCTCAATGTCACCCAGGGTAAATGGAAAAAGATCAACCCCAGTTACGGCAACATGGTGCTCGGTTATTTTGGTCGTACCCCTGCTCCTCCGGATCCGGAAATCATCAAAATCGCTTCTGAACAACTGGGAAAACCGGTTTTCACTGATGATCCCCTCGATATTCTTGAACCGGGTATTCCAAAGGCCACCAGGATTCTAGAGGAAAACAACCTGCCGGTAAACGATGAAAACATCTTCATCATTGCCAGCTGCGAGCAGAAAGGCCTTGATTTTCTCCTTGGCAATGCTGTCACTAATATCAGAAAGATCACTGACGAAAAGCCGGCTGACAAGAAAAGCAGCAAAACCGCTGCTCCCGCAGCACCGGCTCCCATGGGTCCCCGTGACTACACCATTACTGTGAATAACCGTCCTTACAACGTGACTGTTTCAGAGGCGGGTGGCATCAAAGCGGCTCCTGCGGCTTCGACACCTGTTGCTGATGACGCAGTTGAAGGAACGGAGGTAGAAGCTCCAACTCCTGGTAATGTTGTAAAAATACTGGTTGAAGTCGGCAGTGCCGTTGAAACCGACCAACCCCTGGTCATCCTCGAAGCCATGAAGATGGAATCAGAAGTAAAATCACCCTGCTCAGGCAAGGTTCTTGCGGTACACATTTCAGCCGGAGATACGGTTCAGAGTTCCGATCCGCTTTTCACCATCGGTTAGAACATGACTGAACCATGGTAAATGGTCAGAAGTTAAAAAAGTTGAATCCCCCCCGTGACCAGTTACGAACCATGTTGTTTCGACCCGGTTCCCGGTGCATTTCAGGCTTCCGGGAACCTTTTCCTCTTCGCTTTTATCGGGAAAATCTTATGAAAATGAATAACGGAATTTTCATGCTCTTCTTGCTGGGGTTGATTACCGTCTTTTCAGTACCCGCTTTTGCGGATACTGAAAAGATCACCATCACCTCGCCGGCGGATGCAAAAATAAAACGTATTGATGTCCATCCGGGCAGCTTTGTCTACAGTGGTGACCACATTGCCACCCTCAAAAAAGAGGATGGAACAATCATCAACCTCAAGGCCGGTTCCTCCGGCAAAATAACTGACCTCAATGTCAGGGAATACCAGAAAATCCATAAAGGTGATGTTATCGGCGCCATGGAGTCTTCTCCTGTCATTGCCGATATGCCGGTTACATCAAAAAGCAGTACACTGCCTTCCCTTTCCAGTCTTGGTCGGAACCTGTATAAAACCACTGGCATTTACGGTATTATTCAGGGACAGTTCACCAAGGACTGGACAGTGGGAATCGGCCGTGTACTGATGATGCTCGTGGGACTTCTGCTGGTCTACCTGGGGATTTTCAAAAAATTCGAACCTCTGCTTCTTATTCCCATTGGCTATGGTGCCATCCTCTCCAATATCCCGCTGGCGGGAATTGCCGAACCCGGCGGTATTCTCTTTTATATTTATGAAGTCGGTATAATGACTGGTGTTTTCCCCCTCATCATTTTTATGGGTGTCGGCGCTCTCACTGATTTCGGCCCCATGATTGCCAACCCGAAAACAATCCTTCTAGGCGGAGCCGCCCAGTTCGGTATCTTCACAACCCTGCTGGGTGCTCTCTTTTTGACTGATATGATTCCTGGAATCAATTTTTCCCTCCGGGACGCAGCCTCCATAGGTATTATCGGTGGGGCGGATGGTCCCACGGCCATTTTTCTCTCCAGCCAGCTCTCTCCACGACTGCTCGGTTCCATCGCCATTGCCGCCTACTCCTATATGGCACTGGTTCCTCTTATCCAGCCGCCGATCATGAAGTGGCTGACCACAAAAGAGGAACGGGAAATTAAGATGGTTCAGCTCCGCCATGTATCAAAAATGGAGAAAATAATTCTGCCGTTAATGGTACTCGGCCTCTGTGCCGCACTACTGCCCTCTGCAGCGCCCCTGATCGGTATGTTCATGCTTGGCAACCTTGCCAAGGAATGTGGTGTAGTCGACCGACTGTCGGATACTATCAAAAACTCCCTGATGTATATTGTTACAATCTTTCTTGGTCTGGGAGTGGGCAGTAAGCTTTCAGCGGATAAATTCCTCAATGTGGAGACACTTGGCATCCTTGCACTCGGCATGATTGCCTTCTGTATCGGCACCGCAGCCGGTGTCCTTCTTGCCAAACTCATGAACAGAATTTCCAAAACCCCCGTCAATCCACTTATCGGTGCCGCCGGCGTTTCCGCCGTACCCATGGCTGCACGGGTTGTCAACAAGGTCGGCCTGGAAGCCAATCCCCAGAATCATCTCATCATGCATGCCATGGGAGCCAATGTTTCAGGTGTTATCGGTTCGGCTGTTGCTGCAGGTGTGTTACTGGCATTGTTGTAACCTGTTTTTTGTTAATTGCTCCCCGGTCAATATAGTCAGCTTAAGGATAAGATGGTTGAAAAAACATAAAATTCATAGTCGAGTCTGATTTTAAAACCGGCTTCATTAAAAAAGGCCGTTCACCTCTTCCTGAGGTGAACGGCCTTTTTTTCTTTCTTCAATTGAATGAGGACATAAAAATGTGACTCCTCATAAAGATATCTGATTACGTATGAAACTCAGCCTGTTATTTGTGAGTCTGTGGATGTGCCTGATAAAACAGGCACATCCACAATTTGGCTGAGTTTCATGAGTAATCAAGTAAAGATATTAACTATATGATTTTATGGATTTAGAATTTTATAGGATTCAAACTCTCCCTTATCGTTAATTCTCAATACTACCGCACTTTTAGTCGGATCACCGCTACTGTTCATGTCCAGAGAACCGGAAACACCCTCAAAACTTCTGATAGCCGCAAGTTTATCTTTTATTGCCCGCCGGGTGTCCAGAAGATTGCCGCCCAGACCGTCAAGATGACTGATTGCGGTAAGAACCAGATCAACAGAATCATAGCTGAGAGCCGCGTTGGCCGTGGGAAGCCGGCCGTTTTTCTTTTGAAATTGCTCAACAAAGGTTTTGGCTTTTCCCTTTGCGCCGACAGCACCAAAATGAGAACAGAAATAGAGCCCTTTGCAGACATCCCCGCATTCTGCCATCAAGTCTGAAGACTCCCAGGCATCACCACCGAAGATTGCTTTTTTCCAACCATTTTTCCTGGCCTGTTTAATGATAGCCGGAATTTGGTCAGAATATTGCGGAATAAACAGAACATCAGCATCTGATGCAACAATTTTTTCAAAATAATGGGAGTAATCTTTTTCGCTGGACAGGAATTTCTCAAACGCAACAACAGAACCTGCCCCCCGCTGCTTTTCAAAGCTTTTCTTAAAAAACTCCGCAAGTCCTCGAGGATAGGCATCGGCAACGTTGAACAGAACAGCAGCTTTTTCCGCTTTCAATTCCGTTATGGCAAAATCCGCCATAGCCTGACCCTGGAAATTATCAAGAAAACAGGCCCGGAACACAAAAGGTCTGTTCAACGTGGTTTTCGGATTGGTTGAAGTTGGTGAAACCATGGGTGTTTTAAAAGAATTGCAGATATTTCCCGCTGGAATAGCTCTGGAACTGTCAATGGGACCGACAATGGCAACCACTTTATCAACAGTAATAAGTTTCAGTGCAGCTGAAACTGCTTTCTGCGGCTCAGTTTCATTGTCACCGTAAACATATTTCACTGCATACGACTGGCCGCCAATCTTCACGCCGCCTGCCGCATTGACAAGCTCACGGATAAGCTCTACTCCCGCTTTCACATTCTTCCCCGCCTCGCTCCTTGCTCCGCTCAAAGGAAGATTAATCCCAATAGTTATACTCTCCTGCGCCCGCGCCATACCCGCCGCAAGAAACATGGAAATCAGAACAACAAGGCAATAAACCTGCCGTCGAATCATTCCTGGTGCATTCATTCAGAATCTCCTTTTACAGTCGCTATCTGTTTCCTGAAAATCCAGCCAGCAAAGGGTGTTTTGCCGCAGTCGGATTTTCATCATTTTTTTGGCCGGGCCATTCGATCCGACCATACCGGTTTATATTTCAATACGGACAAAGTTTGGTTTTCCACGATCGACAGTTCTATCATACCGAACAGCCGGCATACCAAACCCCATCACATATCCAATCAGGTAGTCGTCCGGGATCTGCAGCCGTCTGCGCAGGGAGGGAACCAGTTCCGTGATGGTCAGCATGGCAAGACCGTTCCAGATGGTTCCCACGCCACGGCTCTGGGCATAGAGTTCAAAAGTCGTCAGGCTGATGATGGCATCATGCAGTGGAGCAGCACTCTCCTTGTGGGCTGAAACGACCAGAAGATGAGGGGCACCACGGAAAAGAATATCCACTCCCTTCTGCTTCCACGCCTCCATGATATCAGTGAACATTTCCATGCCTTCAGGCAGCCTGTCTTCCTTGATCAGCTCTTCCAGGCCGTCAAAAGCTTCCTTTCGTATACTGTCCAGAACCCCTTTGTCATCCACCAGGCTGAACAGCAGACGTCTATCGTTATGACCGCTGGGACCATGCCAGGCCACTTCAAGAAGTTTTTCAATTTCTGCAGGATCCATATTTTCGTCCTGATAATTTCTGAAAGATCGCCGCCCCTTGATGAGTACCTCCATTTTTTCCGGGTCTGGAAGATTTTTTCGTAACTCCAGAACATCCTGGACAGTTGCACCGAGAAGAGACAGAGCTCCCTCACTGCATATGGCAAAACAGTGCAGACAGTGTATGCAGTACTGCTCCATATCCTCAGGAATAACGGGCAGACCACCGTCCATGGCAATAATTGTGGCAGGACAATCGCTTGCACACTGTCCACACCCTATACACAACTCTTCATCAATCTTGAAATCCAGCATTTTTGCTCCTGGTTGTTCGTATTTTGCTGTTTTTTATTTTCCCTTGAAACCCTTTACCGGGGATGCTCTTCTTCTCAGCTCACCGCTTTTGTAATTATATCCTTATCGAAATAATTTACTTCCATTCCCGCATCGACAACAATTGTCTGACAGTTTATTCCCGACGACCGATCTGACAACAGAAAGGCTGCCGTATTTGCAGCTTCCTGTGTTGTCAGTGCCTTTTTTCTTAAAATGGCCTTTTCGGCAAAAAGATAACTGTCCACATACCCCGGGATCCCTGCCGACGCCGATGTTTTCAACAGACCTGCCGCAACTGCATTGAACCTGATATTGGAAAAATCTGAAAAGCTTTTCGCCAGAAAACAAAGGGAAGAGTTCAAAGCCGCTTTTACGGGACCCATGTAACCATAATTTTCCGCTGCCATCCTGGTGGTGGAGATGGTAATTGTCACAAAGGAACCATCCCTGTCAACCAGATCTTTGAAGTGGTTGGCGATGTTAATAAATGAAAAGCAGGAAATATCAATTGCCTGAAGGAAGTCAGCCTTGATCGTTTTGTGAAACGGTTTCATTCCTTCTGAATAATTGGCATAGGCAATTGAATGAACAATGCCGGCTACCCGGCCACCGTTTTCAGCATCTATACAGTCGGCAATTTCATCCCTGACCCGGATTATGTTTTCCTCATTCTCCACATCACAGATATAAATCCGGCTATCAGGAAACAACTTTTCAGCCGTTTTTTTTCTCTCTTCAGAACGGACCACATGAATAAGCTCTGCGCCTTCTGCCGACAACGTCTTTCCAATCACGGCAGCCACTGATTTTTTGTTGGCAAGACCGAAAATAATAAATTTTTTCCCATCAATATTCAGAAAATTCATTTTCCTCGACAAGTATGTTTTTATGGACCTTCAAATTTCATGTTTTATTATTTATCTGATTAGGTATGAAACTCAGCCTGTTATTTGGAAATCTGAGGATGTGCCTGTTTTGTCAGGCGTATTTCAAAAATCACATTAGACTGATTATAAAATGATCTGGACTGACACTTTTTCATTTGAATTCCTTATCAATTGAGATTTCCAGTGATTTTTGACCGTAAGCTAGCCTGATAAAACAGGCACATCCGCAATTTGGCTGTGTTTCATGGGTAATCAAGAAACAATTATGAATGATCAACAACTGTCACGGCTCCACCACGTCGGGGATCACCTGCGCCTTCAACACCGGGAATAACGGCATGGACACCTCCGAAATAAACCCCCTGCTTCTGCCAAAGATTCACCTCCACTACCTTTCTCAAGGCCTTGACTGCAAACTGATCATACCCGGGTTCAAGCTGCAAACATTTTTCATCCAGATACAGACGGGGCGCATCCACAGCATCCTGCAGAGGACGGTGAAAATCGATAACCTGCTGGAGAACCTGACAGATGGCTGTTCGTATCCGTTTCGAACCACCACTGCCGATCACCAGCCTGACCCGGTTACCGTCCAGCAAAAGAGAGGGTGACATCATGGAAAAGACGCGGTCACCCGGAACACCTGCATGGAATCCCTGCGGATGAAGGTCATCTTCTCCCATCATATTATTCAGCATTATACCGGTACCGGGAACAAAATAGCCGGAACCTTCACCGTTTGAACAGGTCATGGCCGCGCAGTTACCCCTGTTGTCAGCAATACTGATATGGGTGGTTCCCCTGGAGAACAGTCGAATATTATTATCGGCTATAGCAATTCTTTCATCATTTTCCATGAACCTTTCAAGGTCAGCCGGTGTTGCAATTCCTTCGGCTCTCAACCGATCAACCTCTTTCATCACAGCCACTGAACGGACAAGATGCGAAGGCGAACCCCATTCAGTTTCCCCAAGCTGACATCTGCTGGAAAGCTGGAGGGCCAGAGCTATAAGTGTTCCTCCCATAGATGGTTCGGCCGCCGTGAGAAAAAGATACCTGCCGTAGGGGACGGAAAGAGGTTTTTTCTCATATACCCGGTAGGCAGAAAGGTCTTCCCGAGTGAGAAGACCTCCTCCCTGCTCCATTTCCAGCACCATTTTTGCTGCCAGCTCTCCTTCATAAAAACTTTCATCCCCCTCAATACAGATCTGCTCGAGAAATTCCGCCGTTTCCAGGTTAACCAGCATAGCTCCCTCACGGATGGCAGTCTTTGCAGAACCGTAGAGGGAAACACCCTGCTCCGTGCGACTCATGATCGGAGACAAAATCTCAAGAAAATGAGCCTGCTGACTGTTCAGTTCATGCCCAAGAGCCAGCTGTCTGGCGGGAGCCACAACATCCTTCAGCTCCATATATCCCAGTTTCCTGTGAATATGGAGCAGTCCTTTCAGAACCCCGGGAACAGCAACAGAACCAAGGCCGATATTAAATACCTGGGTCGTACCTGAAAAATCAACCTTTACAGGGAAAAAATCAAGAGGATCGATTTCCTTTTTCCTCCCTTTTCCCGGAATATCAACAAAAAAATCATAAAAAATCTGGCCATACTTCTCACTGTGACCGAGCATCAACCCGCCACCACCAAGACTCGTCAGGGCCGGTTCAGCAACCGCCGCGGCGAAACCCGCGGCAACAACCGCGTCAAAAGCATTTCCTCCCTGCTCCAGGATAACGGCAGCAGCCCGGCTCACCAGGGGATGCCCGGAAGCCGCAATGGATTTATTATACAGACTCACAGCCAGAATTCCCCCCACAATGATTGCACTACACTTTTAAGACTTTTTTCCTTACCATGACAGCAGCGTAGAAAATCCGAACCGGTACCGTCCCGGAGAATACGCTGAATATTTTCAAGATATCTTAAGGAACCGAATCGATCGGCCACAGGCTCCAGCTTTTCCAGCAGTTTCTCCACCGCGTCCCGCAGCAATATCCTCCCGGTCGCCAGCCAGCCTGAAGCATCATAGTAACTTCCTGAAAGACCATGTCGGGCAGCCTGCCATTTATTCGACTTTATAATATGCTGATTCAGGGGACCACAAGTTATCCCATCCTCTACCAGAGTCACCACAAGGGCCTGGATCATGGCAGTAATACCGAGAATATCAGTAAACCGAACCGGCAGGTCACAAATACGAACCTCCAGAGTGCCAAAATCAGGATGGGGTCTGGCATCCCACCACAAATCCTTAATGGAATCTATGACACCCACAGACCGCAGCAGTTCAATCTCATCCCGAAACGATTTCCAGCTGTCAACATGGGTATAAATTCCTGCAAGCGGCAGCGCTTCAAACAGTTTGGTCCGATAAGACATGAAGCCGGTATCCTCTCCCTGGGAAAAAGGTGAGGAAGCAGTCAGGGCCAGAAGTACAGGAAGGTAGGCCTGGATACGGTTACAGACCCTTACCGCAGTATCCCCGTCCGGGACACCGACATGCACATGAAGTCCCTGGGTGATAAATCTTCTGCCGACAATCTGCAGCTCCTGCATTATTGCCTCGTAACGACTGTTTGTGGTGAGGAGTTGTTTCCTGTGCTGAGCAAAGGGGTGCAGGCTCGCAGCGAAGAGCATGGCCTGATTATCCTCCGCCAGTTCTTCAGCCATACTCACAGTCTGCATCAGATCATTTTCAACGTCTTTCAGTGTATGGCAGACGCCGGTCTGAATTTCGAGGATGGACTGGATAAATTCAGGTGAAAGACGGGGACGGAGAAGTGGTGGCGCATTTTCAAGCAGAATTGGCGCGAGCGGGGCCAGGTCACAGCTTTTTTTATCAAGAGTCTGAAACTCTATTTCCACCCCGATAGTATAGTCCGGACTCGCTGAAAACAGAAGCTGTGCTCCTCTGTTTCTTCTTTCTTCCCCCATCAGTTATTTTCCTTAATCAGAATTTATTCCAATTACGTACACAACTCCACCTGACACTTGTGAGCCTGGAGATGTGCCTTTGAGTAATTACCTGCAGTCGGCCTGAGTTTTATGGCTGATCAAAACACTTATTCAATCCGGATTGCCCCCACATCGGGAGAGCTGTCTTTTTCATCGTCTGATTCCTGCTGCAGCTCCTCCCCGGAGTCAATGACCTCAAAATCCTCGAGCACCGGAGGGGATACTTTCTCAACCGGGTCAAACTCATTTTCCTTCTCTTCTGCGGCAACAGGATCAATATGAAAAAGTGAGGACGTTTCTTCAGCCAGAGGCTGTTTAAACACGGCAATAATACCATCCATTGTCTGTATCACAGAAACAAGTTCCCAACCTGCACGCCCATATTCATTGAGGGAAAGCTCCATTTCTGACTCATCCAGAAAAGCACTGCCAAGCAGGCCTTCCTTTTTCAGTTCATAGTGTACAGTTTTATAACTCCAGCGCATTTTCAGTCTCTTTTAAATTTTTGTAACCAGTGTTTGTCCAGAAATGAGATTTTTTGTTCGAGATCAAGGCGCACGGGAAATTTTACCGCAGGCATATAATTGATATCGGAGTCTACGCTTACCTCCGAGGATAAAAATCTTCGGGCAACGCAGATATCGGGCAAAAAGATCAACTATGGACAGGCACTAACTACTGACACAATGTCATTAACTTAAGTGGTGAGTACCATGAGAGCACCTCAAATATCATACTCAGAACTCCTGCTTCACCAACTCATCCTTTTTGAAAATCCCTTTGAAGACACGACCGTCCTTTCTGATGAATGTGCCTTTTCCTTCACGGGCCCCGAACCTGAATTCTCCCTCATAGCGACTGCCGTCACTGGAAACCAGAACACCCTCGCCATGGGGAAGGTCATCTTTGAATTCTCCCCTGTACACACTGCCGTCCGGATAAGTCAACTCTCCTCTCCCCTGGAAACTGCCGTGGGCAAATTCCCCCTTGTAATGACTGCCATCAGAAAAAAAATATTCTCCCCTGCCGGAAAACAGATCGTTGTTAAATTCACCGGCATAACGGGTGGAATCCGGGTAAGTGAAGATACCGCTGCCATGTTTTCTGCCGGCTACAAAATCACCTTTGTATTCCCTGCCATCCTTATGATGAAATGTACCATACCCCTCAATTGTTCCGTTTCTCATATCACCGACATAGCTGTCTCCACCAGGCAATTCCAGCATTCCAGGGCCATGCATCAGACCATTTTTAAATTGCCCCCTGTATTCTCTGCCGTCCGGAAAAACAATGTGTGCACTGCCGGTGAGCGGCATATTATTCCGGGTTGTATCCAGAACCACACCATTTTGAACAGAATATTTTCCATCCTGTACCCCCGGAACCTGCTCTGATTCCAATCCCTCTCCTGTTTTTTCCCTTCCAACTGTTGGTGAAGTTGTAATTTCTCTGGAAACACTCCCTTCTTTCTGCTGTGGCTGACCGTTGACAAATTGACCAGTAAAAACAGAACCGTCACTGTAAACAAGTGTACCCGTACCATGCATCCTGTTGTCGGCAAATTCTCCTTTATACCTGGAGCCATCAGGAAACAGGAGTTCTCCCATACCGTTTCTCTTTCCCTGGACAAATCCGCCCTCATAAACTGTACCATCTGGAAATTCTTGCCGTCCCTTGCCCTGGGGAAGCCCTTCCAAAAAATCTCCCTGGTACCTGGAGCCATCCACATATTCCATGGTACCATAGCCATGACAGAGATTGTTTTTAAATTCTCCCGTGTATTTTCTACCATCCGCATACCAAAGAGTCCCTTCTCCCTCGTAGCGGTCATTGACAAACATTCCTTCATATTTTTCCCCGTCGGGGGAGGAAAACACACCATAGCCATGCCTGGCCGAACCACGGTATTCTCCGGAATAACTGCTGCCATCTACATATTTTCTGGTTCCCATCCCATCGGGTTTTCCATTATGAAAAAATCCATCAAACCAGCTGCCGTCAGCATAAACAATTTTCCCCTTTCCCTCGATCATGTTATTTCTGAATTCCCCATTGTATTCCCTGCCGTCCGGAGAAAACAGAACACCTTTCCCATGAAACTGCCCCAGGCTGAATTCACCTATGTATTGAGTACCGTCAGCCTGTACCAGCGTACCTTTTCCATGGATTACATTTTTATAAAACTGACCATCATATGTACGGCCATCCGGATGCTTTATCTTTCCCCTGCCGTGAAACCTTCCGTCTTTAAACTGCCCTTCGTAAACTGTACCGTCGCCAAAGATCAGCTTTCCACTGCCATGGAGAGTGCCATTCTTGAATTCCCCGGTATAGCGCCTGCCATCCGCCGATACATAGACACCTTTCCCGTTCCGACAGTCTCCCCGCAGGCATTTACTCCATCCAGCCAACGGCCCAAGAGCAGTCAAAAGAAACAATACGAGCAGTATAACCAGCAGTCTTATCTTCAATGGTATTCTCCATTTATCTGAAAATCCGTGTCCGGAGGTCGCACCACCGCAGTCGGAATTTTCATTGGTTTTTGAGGCCGAGCCATAGAGTCATGCCGGTTTATCAAAATACCGTTATCAGGGTTACGGAGTTGAATATGCTTTCTTCACCTCTTCAGCAATAATGGCAATCCCACTTCTGATCGCATCATCATCCTGAGAATAGGTCACGCGCAGGCATTCATTTTTATGTTTCCAACCACCCCGCAGTCCCGGAAAGAAATAATGTCCCGACACAACCAGAACACCCCTTTTCTTCAACCTCTCATACAACTCGAGACTGGAAATGGGAAGATCCTCAAACCAGAGCCAGAGAAACATGGCTCCTTCAGGTTTATGTATGCGGCAGGGAATATCCACAAACTGCTCCCGTACCGCTCTGGATGCATTTTCCATTTTCCTTTTATAGAAAGGCTGAATAAGATCACGGCTTATCTTCCCGATTTCACCACTTTTTACAATTTCACGCATCAAGGTTGCCCCGACACTTGTCGGTGTAAGAGACATTATGGCATTCATACTTCCAAGGGCTTTGACAACTTTTTCATCGGCGACGACAATACCGGTTCTGATGGCAGGAAGCCCGAGTTTTGACAGGGAAAGGCAGACAATAGTATTTTTATTCCACACGGGCCGGGCATCCGTATAAACCATGCAGGGAAAAGGCAGGCCATAGGCACTGTCAATGATAAGGGGAATATTTTTTTCTTCAGCGAGTTTTGAAAGCTTCTCAACCTCACGATCTGTTACAACATTCCCCGTGGGATTGGTCGGCCTTGAAACACAGATGGCCCCTATATCATCACCTATGGCAAGCTCGTCAAAATCGACCCTGTATTTAAACATCCCGTCATCCAGGTATTCAATCCTCGGCCGTGTGGTGACAAACAGGTCCTCTTCCAGTCCAAGATCAGCATAACCTATGTATTCCGGGGCCAGGGGCAAACATATTTTCTTTCTGAAACCATCTTCATACAAACCGCCAAAAAGATTGAAAAGATAAAAAAATGCTGTCTGACTGCCGTTTGTAAGGCAGATATTTTCCGGCCCCACATCCCATCCATGTTCTCTGTTCAACAGAGCAGCCAGCCCTTCCACAAAATCATGATCACCGCAGAGAGGACCATAAACTCCGGTGAGCTGGTGAAAAAGACGGGAATCATCACAGATTGCCCTCAATCGCTGTTGAACAGTCTCCCTGAATTCAGGCACAACTCCGGGGTTACCACCCCCCATCATAATCATATTCTCCCCTCCGGAAAGAAGAGCTTTTCCCAGATCATCCATAAGAGAGAGAATTCCGGCATTGCTGGTCATTTTTCTGCCAAAACGTGAAAATTCCATATTCCTGTTCCATCCTCCTGGAAGTTCATAAAAACCGGCGTACCCGGACTCTATGGTCCGGCCTCAACAAGGTGATGAAAAACCCGACTGCGGCGGTACGGCCTTCAATCATAAATAGTAACTACTCACAGGGGTAGCAATTATATGATCTTATTACCTCTGAACTGTAATTGCTCACAGGTGCCGCAGATTTTTGCAGGCTCTTTTGTTCGCTATAGCCTACCTATGCGGACGAAAGAGACCGTGAAAAGCT
>NZ_JBPLBA010000010.1:0-18684 GCF_054039375.1 Desulfomarina sp.
CGGTCTCTTTTGTCCGCATAGGTAGGCTATAGCGAACAAAAGAGCCTGCAAAAATCTGCGGCACCTGTGAGCAATTACAGTTCAGATGTAATAAAATCATATAATTGCTACCCCTGTGAGTAGTTACATAAAAGGACATACTGATGACAATTGATGTTGGAATAGTCGGTGCCTCCGGATACACGGGCACAGAGCTGACCCGAATTCTGTGCAACCATCCTGAAGCCAGATTAACAGTAGCCACATCCCGCAAATATGCGGGCAGGAAACTCGCAGATATTTTCCCAAACCTGAGAAACAGAACAGAACTGGTTTTCGAAAACCTCACTCCTGACCAGCTCACCTCCAGAGCCGATTTTTTCTTCACGGCTGTACCTCATAAAACAGCAATGGATATTGCACCTGGACTGCTTGACGCCGGGAAAAAAATAGTGGATCTTTCTGCTGACTATCGTATTCGCGATGTTGCAACCTATGAAAAATGGTACCAGCCCCACTCATCACCGGATCTGCTGGAAGAAGCGGTTTACGGCCTTCCCGAACTTTACAGGGACAGGATATCCACGAGCAGGCTCACGGCTAATCCCGGCTGCTATCCAACGTCAATTATCCTTGCTCTCGCGCCACTGCTGAAAGCGGGGGCAATCGAGGTAAATTCGATTATTGCCGACTCAAAATCCGGAACAACCGGTGCCGGACGCGCGCCACAGACAGCCACTCTTTTCTGCGAAGTCCATGACGGTTTTAAACCATACAAGGTCGGCAGGGCCCACAGACATACACCGGAAATTGAACAGGAACTCAAAGCTGTTGCCGGCAAAGATGTCACAATAACCTTTACACCCCACCTGCTCCCGATTTCCCGCGGGATTCTGAGTACGATCTATGCTACTCTCTCCTCGAATTTTGATCACAACACACTTACGGATCTCTACCGCCTGGAGTACGATTCAGAGCCGTTTATCAGAATTCTGGGAGAAGACAACTATCCTGCGACACAGTTTGTCAGAGGTTCCAATTTCTGTGATATTTCCTGCAAAATTGACCAGGCGACAGGCAGAGTAATCGTGATGAGCTGTATCGACAATATCGTCAAAGGCGCAGCGGGGCAGGCCGTACAGAACATGAATCTCATGTGTGGTTTCGACGAGACCTGCGGATTGGAAAATATTCCTCTTTTTCCGTGACTGTAAACATCCAGTTATTAACCCTGTGAGCTGCCGCATCCATGAAGTCCCGAAATATAAAACTTGTTATTGGCTACGATGGAACCGGATTCAGTGGCTGGCAGAGACAAAAAGAGGTGGGGAAAACCATCCAGGGCACAATTGAAACCTGTCTGAACAGAATGACCTGCAGCGAAATCACCCTCCATGGGGCCGGGAGAACAGACGCAGGAGTTCATGCGGAAGGGATGGTGGCCCATTTCCGTACGACGGCATCAATAACCCCTGCAGAATTTCTCCAGGCACTCAACGCCATGCTTCCTGGAGCAATTCGAATTTTTCAGGCAGACGAAGTGGACCAGAATTTTCACTCTCGTTTCAGCGCCATAAAAAAAACATATCGCTATTCCATTTTTACCGGATCCATCCAGCCTCCCAATATCCGCCTCTACTCACTGCATATCAAAACAGATCTTAAACTCGATAAAATCACCCAGGCCCTTTCGTACCTGGAGGGAACACACGATTTCTCTTCATTTGAAAACAGCGGCACACGTGACAAACATGCCACTTCCGGCCGAGGCGCAGTCAGAACACTGTATCGCGCTTCTGTTCACCAGGAAAAAGACCTGATGCTGCTGGAATTTACCGGTGACGGTTTCCTTCGAAACATGGTCAGAAACATTGTTGGTACTGCGCTGGATTGCGGCAGAAACCGCCTGACACCTGAGCAGTTCAAAAAAATACTCGGTGAAAAAGACAGGAGTTGTGCCGGTCCGACAGCACCGGCCCATGGCCTGAGCCTGATTAAAGTTTTTTACTGAGCAGACCTGACCAGTGGCAAGAGCCTGCTGCTTTAATGACGCACTTCAGAAGATAAATTTCCCGGACACCAGGGAAGTGTACCTGGAAAGTAACTACTCACAGGGGTAGCAATTATATGATTTTATTACCTCTGAACTGTAATTGCTCGCAGGTGCCACAGATTTTTGCAGACTCTTTTGTTCGCTATAGCCTACCTATGCGGACACAGGAGACCGTGAAAAGCTGGGGTACCTGTGAGTAATTACCCTGGAAATTTTATTTTTTCATTGAGGAATGTCTGGCAAGAAGTGACTGCAGTTTCCAGGGTGAGGAGAGACATACCCTGGATTCATTACAGATTGTCATCACATCGCAAAACGAAAGAAACTCGGCATGGGCATCGGTCAACTCCAGATCACGCCGCTGGATGATTTTCAACTGCCTCTTCATATCAAGATCTGCAACTTTCAAACTCTTTAACCAACCGTTCTCAACCTCCCGGCAGATGGAAAGTGCAGACAGACAGGTTATTCCTGCTCCGGATTCAACAGCCCGTTTTACCGCCTCCGGATGGCCCATTTCCATGACAATGTTGACATTATCCATGTATTTGCCAAATTTTTTTCGAATGGTTTCATCCGTACCCGACCCTCTTTCCCGCATAATCCATTTCTTCCCTTTCATATCAGTTTTCATATTAAAAACTTCATTATGGGCAAGAGGATCCGTTGGCCCGCAGAGAATAATCAACTCATCCTCAAACCATGGGCGTGACAATATTTCTTCTTTTCTTGAAAGAGGGCCTTCAACAAAACCAAGATCCATTTTTTTGTCATAAACCAGCTTTTCCGCATAACTTGTCTGGTAAACCAGCATATTGACATGAACTTTCGGGTGGACCCTTTTGAATCCTCCAATGAGGTAGGGAAGAATATAATTTCCCAGTGTAGTACTTGCCACAACCTCAATATGTCCCTCAAGTGTATCATTTCTTTCGGACATGATGGATTCAATATTCCCAACCTGACAGGTAATATCCTTGGCAAGTGGAAGCAGGTAACGTCCTCGGGCATTCAGCAGCAGACTTCTACCATGTCTATCAAAAAGAGACCCACCAAGTTGATTCTCAAGCTCAGCAAGTGCCATGCTCACCGCTGACTGAGTTACAAACAACTTCTTACTGGCTTTTGTTACCTGTGCAGTCTCTGCGACAGCAATAAATATTTCTAATTGTCTCAACGTGATAGACATAACCTGACAGAATGACCTTTCAGTAAAATTGATACTATATATCTTGATAATTTACATATTCGCTTGTTAATATAGCATTTTTGAATTCTTTCTCAAGTCTTTTCAATATTCATTTAAAATGAATTCACCACTTTTAACGACCTTATGCATTTTATTCACTCAAGTCACTATAAAGCATAAAATACACAGCAATAACAAATATAAACACCATTATTGCAATTTAAACTTGTGCGAATTGTGCCTACATGTCGTTATATTTTTTTGTTGACATAATATTCACCATTATTTATGCTGGCGATCAACAATAATTATATACGAAAATGCTTATTATTCCCTATCTTCCTGTTTTTAAAAATAATGGTGATGCAAAAAAATGACTTGATCAACAGATGATTTTCATTTAGATAATGGCATTGATCACATGGTATCCGTTTCCAATTTAATTGTAAAAGGAACTGCAATGGAACAGCAATTTACTGCATTTCTATACCAGGAAAACGTTATATGGGTAGCAGCATTCACATTGGGTGGTCTGGCATTTGCTCTTGGCCCGATTGCCATTGTCTACCTGCTTATGCCCAACGGTACCAGACAGATCCGCAACAATGCTCTCCAAGCTATTGAATGCGGTATGGATCCAATTGGTGATCCATGGATACGTTACGGTGTAGTTTTTTATCTCTATGCACTTATTTTCCTCGCCTTCGATGTAGATGTTCTTTTCCTTTTTCCGGTAGCTATCGCATATAATGATGCTCTGTTTGCATCTTCAATTCGTGACTTTATAGAAATAATTATTTTTGTCGGTATTCTGTCATTGGCAATTGTTTATGCCTGGAAAAAGGGAGTCTTTAAGTGGGAACGCAAAACGTACCTTCGTCAATAGTTCAATTTGCTCTAGCTGACAAACTCATTAATATCGGGAGGGCCAATTCTCTCTGGCCTCTGACGTTTGGAATTGCCTGTTGTGCCATTGAGATGATGGCAACCGGGTGCGCTCGCTTTGATATGTCCAGGTTTGGTGCTGAGGTATTTCGACCTTCTCCCCGGCAAAGCGATGTAATGATTGTCGCCGGAACTATCACCAAAAAGATGATGCCGGGTATAAAAACGCTCTATGACCAGATGCCGGAACCCAAATGGGTTATGGCCCTCGGCAACTGCGCCATATCCGGGGGACCATTTGCCTTTGAGGGACAATATTCCATCGTCCTCGGCGCCGATGAATTTCTTCCAGTGGATGTATATGTTCCGGGATGCCCACCAAGACCTGAAGCTCTCCTCCAGGGAATTATTGAACTGGAACACCTGGTTTCTGACTGGAAAAGGTGGAAAAATCCCGAAGCTGCCTGAACTTTAAACACCTTTTCTCCCCGAATTTACTTATTTGTTTTCCGGAGTTCTCTAATATGATTCTTGAAAAAACAAAAATTGCTTTTCAAAAACTGTTCCCGGTCCCGGAATCTGAAGAAGTTGTAATAGCGGAAGAAACAAAAGAAAGCAAAATTCCCCCTCCACGGGAAAATGGTATTGTGGAACGTGACTACGCTGTTCACGGTTATCATCTGGATATTCAGGTCTCTGTCGGTCAACTTACAGACGCTGTTACAATAGTGGATGAACTTGATTTTTTTCTAGAAACCATAACGGGAGTTGACTGGATCAAGGAGAACCAGCTTGAACTTATTTACGACTTCAGCCGTTATGATTTCGACACCTGCCGTGTTGTCATCCGAACCAGAGTTGACCGCGACAATCCTGAAGTTCCAACAATCACTCCCATATATGCCGGAGCAAACTGGCATGAAAGGGAAACACATGATTTTTTTGGTATTCAATTTAAGGGGCATCCACATTTAATCCCGCTGCTCCTCCCTGAAGATGCAGATTTCCATCCACTCTTAAAGGATTTCAAGGCATGAGTTCGCAACCAATTCAGCTACAGCCGGACGAGACTTTTGTTCTCAACGTAGGGCCTCAGCATCCTGCAACCCATGGTGTCCTGAGGGTCAAAATGGAAATGAACGGCGAGTATATCGTCAATGCGGAAACTGTTATCGGTTATATCCACCGCATGCATGAAAAAATGGGTGAAACGAAAACCTATCCCCAGTTTCTCATGAACCTCAGCAGAATGGATTACCTGGGGGCACTGGGCTATTCCCACGGCCATGTACTTGTTGTTGAAAAGGCTGCTGGAATTGAAGTTCCCGAACGTGCGGAATATATCCGGGCGATCATGGTTGAACTGAATCGAATTGCTTCGCATCTTTTCTGGTTTGGCGCCTTTGTCATGGATCTTGGAGGGTTCAGTCCTCTTATGTATGCTCTTCAGGACAGAGAGTATATCCTTGATATGCTGGAAGCTGTAACCGGGTCGCGCCTCACTTACTGCTATTTCAGGTTTGGTGGTCTATATAATGATATCGACGATGATTTTATTGCTGCCGCCAGAAAATTTATTCCTCGCATGCGTAAATCTTTAAAGAAATACGAAAAACTTGTCACAGGAAACATAATTTTTCGTAAACGACTCGAAGGTAACGCTTATCTTTCCAAAGAAATATGCCGCAAGTACGGCGCATCCAGTGCGGTGGCCAGGGGCTCGGGAATTGACTTTGATGTGCGGAAAAATGAACCCTATTCCGTATATCCTGAATTCGATTTTGATATCCCTGTTTACCATGAGTGTGATTCACTCGCCCGCTACATGGTTCGAATGGATGAAATAGAACAATCACTGCGGATCATTGAACAGGGTCTCGACAAACTCCCCGACGGCCCCATTATGCCAAAGAAAAAGCCGAAAATAATCAAACCTCCTGCGGGCGATTACTATCAGGCGGTGGAGACGGCCAGAGGCAGCTTCGGAGTACGACTTGTTAGTGATGGCACCAAAACTCCCTACAGGCTGAAACTCAGATCTCCAACCTACTCCAACATGCATCTTTTTGATGAGTCTTGTAAAGGGTTGATGATTATGGATGCTCTTGCGTTCATGGGAAGTCTTGATCTGGTCATCCCCGAGATTGACAGGTAAAAAGGAAGAATCTATGAGCTTAACACTTCTTAATGTAATCGTTGCCGTAGTGATAGCCATTGGTTTTGCAGCACTCAACGCCGCTTACCTGGTCTGGGCTGAAAGACGAGGGGCCGCTCGAATCCAGAGACGCCCGGGTCCAAATATCAATGGTCCTTTTGGACTTCTGCAGCCTCCGCTTGACGGGATCAAACTGATGGCCAAGCAGCTTACAATACCAGGAGGAGTTGACAAAGTACTTTTCATTGCGGCTCCTGTCCTCGCCATGTTTCCTGCGATTATGAGTTTTGTCACCATTCCGTTTTCCGACTCCATAGTGGCTCGAAATATGAATGTCGGGATTCTTATGGTTTTTGCCTTTGCTTCGACTGGGGGAATGTCTCTGCTCTTTGCCGGATGGAGTTCCAGGAACAAGTATTCCATGATGTCTTCCGTTCGTGCCGTATCCCAGGCTGTAGCTTATGAAATCCCAATGTTGATCACAACCATCACCGTGGTCATGATCGCAGGGTCCATGGACCTCACTGAAATCGTCCGTCAGCAGAGTGCATCAATTCTCCACTGGAATATCTTTCCCCTGTTCGGCAATTCACATAACATACTCATGCCCCTTTCTTTCCTGATTTTCTTTACCTGCACCCTTGCTGAAACCAATCGTGCACCGTTCGATCTTGGAGAAGCGGAAAGTGAACTTGTGGCCGGTTTCCACACAGAATACGGCTCCATGGGTTTTGGCCTTTTCTTCATGGGGGAATATGCCAATATCGTTATCGGCTCCTGTATGACGACCATTCTTTTCCTTGGCGGCTGGAGCTGCCCTTTCGGCCTTTTCCCCGGCGTATGGTGGTTTCTGTTGAAACTCTACCTGCTGATTGCAACGTTTATCTGGATCCGCTGGACATTTCCACGGACAACAATATACGGTCTTCTCAATCTTTCCTGGAAAATTCTCATTCCCCTTTCCCTTGTAAACCTGCTCGTTACTGCGGGACTGATAAAGGTATTTTGAATATGGTTGCCTATTTTTCTGAAATATACAACGGTCTCGTCAGCCTTTTCATCGGCATGGGCATTACGTTCAAGGAATTTTTCAAACCCACGGTCACAGTTGAATACCCTTACGAAACGCTGACCATGACCGAAAGATTTCGTGGACACATCGAACTGATTGCCAATGAAGAGGGCAAAGCCAACTGCATTGTTTGTGGCATGTGCCAGAGGGCCTGTCCATCCGGGTGCATCAGCCTGAGCGGCAAAAAACCTGAAGGAGAAAAGAAAAAAATACTAACCAGCTATGTGCTTGATTTCACGAGATGTTCACTTTGCGGATCCTGCGTTGAATCGTGCAATTTCAATGCCATTGAGTATTCCAAGGAATACAATCTAGCTTCCACCAGAAGAGAAGATTTTATTTTTGATCTTCTTCAACGACTTGAGGAAAGAAACAAATGAGTCCTTCGATTCCATTATCAACCTCACCTGCTCTGTTCAGTGTAGATGGACTTGCTGGAGTTATTTTTCTGATCAACCTGGTCATCACTCTCATTGGTGCAATGATAGCCTGCAACTCTGAAAGACTGGTCCGGGCGATTGGAGGATTAATAGTCTGCTTCATAGGTGTAGCGGGTATTTATTATTATCTTAATTCACCTTTTGTCGCCATGATGCAGGTTCTTATTTACGTGGGAGCTGTCGCTGTCACAATCTCTTTTGCAATAATGCTTGCTGCTCCTGAAGAAAAAAAGAAAACCGGAAGAGGAGGTCCCCTTATAGGCCCTCTCGGATTTGGGACAGCCGCCCTTGTTGCAGGAGGATTTTCAGTTCTTGCACTGAAAACCAAGTGGACTTCCATGGAAAAAATAAACGACGGTTCGATTAAAACCATCGGCATTAAACTGTTGACCGATTACTCCATGGCCTTTGAGCTTGTTTCCATTGTTCTTCTCATTGCCATTATAGGCGCCCTGGTTATAGCCCGGGTCAGGAGGGAAAACTGATGCCAGTCCTTACACTCTATAACAGTATAGATACTTTTCTCATTATCGGAGCCTGCCTTTTTGCAATGGGCGTATACGGCATTGTTACCAGAAAAACATTTATAGGCATGCTGATAGCAGCTGAACTCCTGCTGGCAGGTGCATCCGTAAATTTTATGGCTTTCAACAGGTTTACAGCTCCTGATCCCGTTACCGGCCAAGTGTTCACATTGTTCATAATGGCCATCGCGGCAGCTGAAGCAGCAATTGGACTCAGTATTATTATAGCTATTTATCACCACTTTAAATCAATCGATGCCGAAGACACCGTACAACTAAAAGGTTAGCCATGGAGCCGTCAGGAATGGATTATAAACTACTCATAGCTCTGCTTATCCCTCTTATTGCCACGTTGGGCGTTATGTTCAAAGGCGATAACGAAAATATCCGGGAGGGGATTTCTTCCGTTGCTTCCATCCTCCTGCTCCTCATTGTCGCATCGATGATCCCGGCAGTGCTCAAAGGAAAAACCCTTTTTTTCCTGATATTTACCATCCTCCCCGGAGTAACTGTCGCGCTCAGGGCGGATGCCATGTCAATGATTTTTGCCATTGTTGCCTCCTCCCTGTGGACTATTGCTGTCTTTTATTCAATGGGATATATGAGAGGGTTGAAGGAACATGCCCAGACCCGATTCAACGCCTGCTTTGCCCTTGCGATCTTCGGGGCCATCGGTGTCGCTTTTTCCGATAATCTCTTCACCATGTACCTCTTTTATGAAATCGTCTCCATCTGCACCTACCCGCTGGTTGCGCACCACCAGGATGAAGAAGGGTACCACGGTGCCAGAAAATACATCATCTACCTGACAACTACGGCAAAGGCCTTTCTTCTGCCTGCCATGATTCTCATTTATGTACTCACAGGTACACTGGATTTTGCGCCGGACATCTCCACGGGGATCTTTCCGGCTGATATAAACAAAACTCTGGTGATAATGCTATATATTTTCTGTATCTTCGGTTTTGCAAAAAACGGTATCATGCCTTTCCATCACTGGCTTCCCGGGGCAATGGTCGCTCCCACTCCGGTTTCCGCCCTGCTCCATGCGGTTGCGGTGGTCAAAGTTGGTGTCTTCTGCACCACCAGAGTCATGCTGTATGTCTTTGGTACACAGACAATGCATGCGCTCAACCTGGGGATTCCAACAGCCTATTTTGTCAGTTTCACTATTCTGGCCGCTTCTATTATCGCCCTGTCCAAAGATAATCTCAAAGCCCGGCTGGCTTATTCCACTGTCAGCCAGCTCTCCTATATCATTTTAGGCGTTGCCCTGCTGACAGATACCGGAATACAGGGAGGTTTGATCCATATAGTCAACCATGCCTTTTCAAAAATCACCCTCTTTTTCTGTGCCGGCGCAATATATGTTGCCAGCCATAAAAAATATATTTCAGAAATGGAAGGGCTCGGAAAAACAATGCCGTTTACTTTTGCCGCATTCGGTATTGCGTCTCTGAGTATGATCGGCGCACCTCCGGTGGCTGGTTTTATTACAAAATGGAACCTGCTCATCGGTTCAATAGAGGCTCACCAGATGGGTATCCTCCTGATACTTATTGCCAGTACCATGCTTAATGCCGCGTATTTTGCCCCGGTCACTTACAAGGCTTTTTTCGGCAAAAGACCAGCAGACGAGCCCTTTACCGGCATAAAGGAAGCACCACTCTCCATGCTGATCCCAATTCTTATTGCCTGTACAATATCCGTATTAATAGGCATTTTCCCTGATTTCATGTTGCAATTTGTCAAGGCGGTGACAGGATGATTATTCAGATTATTGATTATCTCAAGGCCCGTCCCGGAGCAGTAAAACTCTGTTCCTGGATAGGTTTGGCAACTATTATCGTCTGGTCTGTTTCCGGAGTCGATACCCACCATGCCCATACGTGGATGGAAAAGCATATCCCCGGATTCTGGGCTCTGTTTGGAGTTTTTTCCTGCGTGATACTGGTCTATTTTTCACGATGGTTTGGAAAAAGCGGCATTATGACCCGGGAGGATTACTATGATAATTAGTTTTTTTCACCCGGCACTGATCATGATTATCGGTGCACTTCTCCTGCCCTTTATCAAAGGACCGTTCAGGAAACCTTTCCTTTTCCTCGTACCCCTGCTGACCTTTCTTAATGTAATCTACCTCAGCTGGCATCCCGGCACGTACGGTGTTGTCACTTTTATGGGAAAATGGACTCTGATCTTCGGCCGGGTTGACAACCTTTCCATTGTCTTTGGATTCATAATGGCCCTCATGGCGGTTATCGGCACAATATACGGCCTGCACGTTAAAGATTACTTGCAACACATGGCCGCCTGGTTCTATGTTGCAGGCTCCCTTGGAGTCATATACTGTGGGGATTATCTCGTCCTTTTTCTTTTCTGGGAGATGATGGCTTTTGCCTCGACATTCCTTATCTGGTTCAACAGTGATAAGGGTGCCATCGCCGCAGGATACCGATACCTGCTCGTGCACACCTTTGGTGGTGTTGTTCTTCTGCTCGGTTTTGTTCTCAGATATCAGGCCACCCAGGATCTTTCCTTCGTCCTGCTGAGTGAAGAAAACACACAACTGTATACCTGGCTTATCATGGCCGGGCTCATGCTCAATGCTGCTGTTCCCCCGCTCCACTCGTGGCTGCCGGATGCCTACAGCAAAGCTTCCATCACCGGCGCAGTATTCATGTGTGCCTTTACAACAAAAACAGCGATCTACACTCTTGCCCGGGCTTTCGCCGGCTTTGATATCCTTATAGTTTTAGGTGTCGTCATGGCCATTTACGGTATTGTCTATGCCATCATGGAAAACGATATCCGCAGACTTCTCGGCTGGGAAATTGTCAGTCAGGTCGGGTATATGGTGACGGGGGTAGGTATCGGTACAGCCCTGGCCATTAACGGAGCATGTGCCCATGCATTTGCCCATATCCTTTATAAAGGACTTCTTTTCATGGGAGCCGGAGCCGTCATCCATGCAACAGGCAAATCAACGTTTACTCAATTGGGTGGTTTGTATCGCAGGATGCCTCTTACCCTCATTTTCATGGTCATTGGTGGTATATCAGTTTCTGCGTTTCCCTTTTTCTCAGGTTTTGTTACAAAATCCATGATCATTGCAGCAGGTTTTGAATCACATCTCTTCGTTGCCGCCTTTCTTTTGAGCATGGTTTCAGTCGGCACTTTTCTTGTCGCCGGCCTTCGCCTTCCCTACCTGATTTTCTTTGGTGAGAAAAAAAGTGACGATGCAACATTTGACAAAGCACAGGATCCCCCATGGAATATGCAGCTTGCCATGATTATTGCCGCTCTGCTCTGCTTTGTCATTGGCTCGTACACACCTTTCCTTTACAACATGCTGCCCTACAAAGATGTTGTTTTTCATCCATACGGTGGATATCACTTAAGTGAAACATTGCAGATTCTTGCTTTTACAGCCCTGGCTTTCTTCTTCCTGAAAGACAAAATCGGCCCCAGAGCCACCATCAGCCTTGATCTTGACTGGTTTTACAGAAAGGGTGGTCAGGTTTTTCTCTGGCTTGCCAAAAATCCCATCCAATGGCTCGACACCCTCTGGGGCAATGTCTACAGGGTTATTGGTCTTTATTCACTGATGACAACAGCCCGATTCTGGTCCTGGTTTGACTGGCATGCCATTGATGGCTTAGTGGACGGCAGTGCCAGGTGCGTGCGGGCAATAGGGCGGCGAATCAGCATTGTTCTACAGCGTGGACAAATACAGTATACTCTCTATTTTTCATTCACGTTTGCCGCAATTCTACTGTTTTCTTATGTCTGTTTATAACACTTTGAACTCAAGGATCACTCGTAATGGATCAATTACTGCTTAATTCCGGCTTCCCTATCCTGAGTGTACTCATTTTCCTGCCACTTGCAGGAGCCTTTGCGCTTCTTTTTGTCAAAAATGAAGCGATGTGCAGAATTCTCTCCCTGGCAGTCACCGGGACCGTTGCAATCATATCACTGGGACTTCTTTTCGGTTTTGATAAAACTTCCGCCAAATTCCAATTTGGAGAGCATTATAGCTGGATCAGCTCTCTGAATATCAATTACACGATCGGTGTTGATGGTATTTCAATACTGCTCATTCTGATGACCACTTTTATCATGCCCTTCTGTGTTCTTGCTTCTTGGTCTTATATAAAAACACGGGTTCAGCCATTCATGATTTGCCTGCTTATCATGGAAACGGCAATGATCGGGGTCTTCGCTGCATTGGATTTTGTTCTCTTTTATGTCCTCTGGGAAACCATGCTTATACCCATGTATATGCTTATAGCCATTTGGGGCGGACCCAGAAAAATATACGCCTCAATCAAGTTTTTTCTCTATACCCTTGCGGGATCAATACTTCTTCTGGTCGGTATAATCTGGCTCTACCTTGCAAATGATTACAGTTTTTATATTCCCGACATGATGTGGCAGAATTACTCTCTCACATCTCAAGTTTATCTCTTTCTTGCCTTTTTTCTCGCGTTTGCCATTAAGGTTCCAATGTTTCCTTTTCATACATGGTTGCCTGCAGCCCATGTTGAAGCACCAACAGCCGGTTCCGTTATCCTTGCCTCCATTCTATTGAAAATGGGGACATATGGTTTTCTCCGTTTTGCCCTGCCCATTACCCCCGATGCAACAATGATTCTCATGCCTTATGTGCTCTGGCTTTCCATTGCAGGTATCATCTACGGTGGCTTCACAGCTCTTGCTCAGAGTGATATGAAAAAGCTCATTGCCTATTCATCCGTAGGGCATATGGGGTTTGTTACTCTGGGTATTTTTGTGCTGAATATAGACGGCATTGAAGGTGCCATTCTGCAGATGGTTAATCACGGTATCACTACTGGAGCACTCTTTCTATGTGTTGGCATGATTTACGAGCGAACCCACAGCCGCGAACTGCGATCGGCTACTGGTGTAGGAAAATTTATGCCGATTTATGTCACATTTCTTGCTTTTTTCTCCCTCTCTTCCTTTGGCTTTCCAGGGACAAACAGTTTTGTCGGAGAATTTATGATTCTGGCAGGGGCTTTCCAGTTCAGCACAGGCAGCGGCCAGTTCCCATACCTCGCTCTTGCTGCAATTCCCGGAGCAGTACTTGCTGCAGCCTATATGTTAAGAATGCTACAGAAAATTATCTGGGGTGGCACAGACAATCCGGATCAATCCTGGATCAGTGATCTGAATATTCGTGAAATTGTAACACTTACCCCCTTTCTCTTTTTTGTTTTCTGGATTGGGCTTGGGCCACAACCGTTCATTGATCTGATGCATACTTCGGTAATGCAGCTGCTCAGCCAACTGCAGGCTCATCAGGCTCAGGCTGTTGCTTTAACCGATTTAATTCTTCATTGACGGTAGTTACACACATAGCTTTTCGAGGTCTCTTTTGCCTATACAGTTAGGCTGCAGAAGAACCTGTAAAAATCTGAGACAGATGAGCAATGACAGTTCAGAGGTAATAAAAACACAGGGTTACCCTGTGAGAAGTTATCATTGATATTTTATTAAAGACCTTCATAAAGGTAACACAATGCTATTTTTCCCCGAATTAACGCTGTTAGGAGCTGGCCTGATTCTTTTTGTTTTCAGTCTGGGAAAACCTGAAAGAAACAGCACCAGAAAGGTGGCACTTATCTTATCTGCTGTTACTCTAGCCGGATCACTCATCTCCCTTGGAGCTGATGGTTCTCTTTTTTATAACTCATACAGAGTCAATTTTTTCTCCCAACTGTTCAAAACCCTGATTGCTCTGGCAACTTTTATTGTACTTGCTTTCAGTGATAAAGGTGCAGGTATCAAGAAAAATATTCTTCCTGAATATTATCTTTTTCTGTTCATGTCAGTGCTGGGACTCATGATGCTGGTTTCCAGTGTTGAGCTCATTTCGATTTTTATTTCTCTTGAGCTGTCCTCTTTTGCAGTGTATCTGATGGTACCCATGAGGCGATCCGGTAAAAACATGGGAAGGCAGTCCGAGGCCGGAATCAAATACCTGCTTTACGGGGTGATGGCTACTGGTTTTATGCTCTACGGAATGAGTTATATTTATGGTTTGACAGGATCCACCCACCTCACTGAAATTCTAGACAGAATTTCCCATATGTATAATTCACCTGCGGCCGTGGTTGCGGTACTCCTGGTACTCACTGGATTTTTTTACAAACTTGGTCTTTTTCCACTCCATTTCTGGGTTCCTGATGTATATGAGGGCGCTTCAAATGAAACCACCGCATTTATTGCTGCCGTACCGAAACTTGCAGCTGTCGCACTCCTTATCCGCTTTGTTTCCCTGGTTACCCCGGATGGTGAAGTGATCACCAGAGCCCTGATGGTATGCGCCATCCTGTCAATGTTTT
Source organism: Desulfomarina sp. (assembly GCF_054039375.1). NCBI lineage: Bacteria > Pseudomonadati > Thermodesulfobacteriota > Desulfobulbia > Desulfobulbales > Desulfobulbaceae > Desulfomarina > Desulfomarina sp. The sequence continues at coordinate 14,669 of NZ_JBPLBA010000010.1, forward strand.
ATGGAAACCTTTCCGCCCTTGTACAAACTGATATTAAGCGACTTCTTGGATTTTCCGGTATTTCCCACGCCGGGTTTATCGTGCTCGGTCTGCTGACTTTTCAGGTAAGCGGATTTGCAACGGCTTTCTATTATATTATCGGTTATGCTTTCATGAACCTGGCCTGCTTTCTGGTAATCTGTACCGTCGCAGGTAATGGACAAAACGTTGCCATTGATGACCTTACCGGACTGCATAAACGAGCACCTCTTCTCGCCCTGACCCTGACGGTAGGACTTTTTGCTCTGGCCGGAATTCCACCTTTTGTCGGCTTTACCGGAAAATTCATGCTGCTTGTCGGTGCACTTAACAAGGGACACCTGGTGCTTGTTATCCTGGCGGCTTTTAATACGGCCATTGCAATATATTATTACCTTTCAATTGTCAGGGTCACCTTCTGTACTGATGATGAACAGAGAGAAACTATTGTCCCGGGTCGTTTTCATTCCATTCTCTGCATTGCACTTATTCTGATCATTGCTATCATGGGAATAATACCTGGTAAATTTATTGCCCTGACAACCAGTGCAGTACAAGCGATTATCTAACCTGAATTTCTAATGAACATCGTAACCTGTAATAAAATAAATAACCTGTCTGCCATGGAGATAAAAGACACTTTCTCCAGCTGAAGTTTTCCATATTGATCATCCGGATCAATCCACGCCCTGAAGCTCATTCTTCAGGGCTTTTCTATTTTCGTGTGGAGCTCCGATCATGAATTTCTGGCTTATCACCATTCTTCTTATCCTCCTTTCCTCCCACATTATTGAAACCGTAGCTTCCTATCTTAATATCAAAGGGATCTCCAATGATATCCCAGATGAGTTCAAAGATATTTACAACAAAACAGACTACCAGCATTCACAGGATTATCTCCGCATTACAACAAAATTTTCAATTCTACAAAGCAGTTTTAATCTCCTGCTGATCTGCATCTTCTTCCTTTACGGAGGCTTCAATCTACTTGATACATGGGCTAGAAATTTTCATTTTGGCCCTGTCATAACAGGGGTCATTTACATTGGTACACTCTTATTTGGTTTCTTTTTTTTTAATATTCCTTTTTCCATATACTCAACGTTTTCCATCGAAGAAAGATTTGGTTTTAACCGTTCAACTCCTGTAACCTTCATTGCTGATACCATAAAAACAATCCTCCTGACTAGTGCAATAGGAATCCCCTTATTGTCTCTAATTCTCCTTTTTCTCATTCAGGCCTCCACTTTTTCCTGGCTCTACTGCTGGGTCGGAGTTTTTCTCTTTTCCGTTGTCCTGCAGTTCCTGGCACCGGTACTGATTTTACCTCTTTTCAACACCTTCACCCCTCTTGCAGAAGGTGAATTGAGAGATGCCATTGATCACTATTCACGGAAAGAAAAATTTCAACTCCAGGGGATTTTTACAATGGATGGCTCCAGACGATCCACTAAGCTGAATGCGTTTTTCACGGGATTTGGCAAATTCAGAAAAATTGTTCTTTTCGATACGCTGATTGAAAAATTAACGGTTGGTGAAATCGTTGCTGTCCTTGCCCATGAAATGGGCCATTTAAAACTGAATCATATAAAAAAAATGATAGTGCTTTCTGGAATACAGATCGGCATCATGTTTTTTATTCTTTCTTTCTTCCTGAAAAATCATGAATTGATCAGATCCCTGGGTATTGCTGAATATTCCATTTACACATCAATAGTCTTTTTCAGTTTCATCTATTCTCCAGTGAATATGTTTTTATCAATTATCCTCAACTGGATTTCACGCAGACATGAATTTGAAGCCGACGAATACAGTGTCAAAACAACCGGATGTGCGGATGCACTTGTTGGTGGTCTGAAAACCCTTTCAAAAAACAACCTCAGCAATCTCTCACCCCACCCTTTTTTTGTAATACTCAATTATACCCATCCTCCGATATTAAAGCGTATAGACAGGATCAGGCAGATTTCATGATAATCAAGGCATTGACATGAATCCATGGCGCTCTCAAGATATTTTCACAATAAAATACATTTTAAATCCTGTACCCAGGGAAATAAAAAATGTGATTATGCTTTCATCTCAATGTATTCCAAGATATCCTGCAAAATCAGTCATTCACTTTTTGATTCGCAGTAGATTTTCCTATTATCATTAGGCTGCAGGTGGAAACTTCACCAACCTGCATGCTCCGCTGGTTCGACCACCAGTTTCATTAACAATGGCCTGAAGCATGTCTTTCTTCAGGCCACTTAACCTCAAATTTCGCACCTCCGGCAGGTTCAGATTCAATAATATTCGTCAATACAATCAGGTAGAGATCATTTAAGGAACAGAAAATATTCATCTTGACACTACCAATAGTTAGATGTTTATCTGTTTGAAATCATCTTTCAAGGTAATTACTTACAGCCTCCCTGATGTTCTCGTTCTCTTTTGCCTGTATGAATAACAAAGAGGTTGTAAAAATCTGTGACACACGGGGAGCACAATATTAAAAAAATTATAAAAACACTAAGTTACGGTGTACGTTCTCAATCACCACTCAACAATTCTGTTACAGGCATGACTTCATACCTGAATTCCATATTGACTTCAGGCATAGATTTATTGATTTTTAGGAACTAACTGGTATTATTTTTCAGTTACTGTTATTTTTTCAAATAAAAAAAAATCGCCATCTTGACAGACAGAAGACAGCAACTGATTAATTGCAGTTCTGCTCTCCTCTCTTTCATTTGACAAATGGCTTCTACATCGTTTCATACCTTAAATATTTGCCATCAGGAGAAAAATATGGAAAACAACGAATTTCGTAAACCATTAATTCAGTCGGCGGTCATCATAGGTGCTATTGTCGTTCTTATAGCTATGCTGTCACCTTCTTCCGGTTCCGCAACAGGTGGAGGGGGTGCCATATCAGTCTTCTCCGGTATCGGTAATACAATCCTTTTTGTCTTGGGGCTTTCATTTGCCCTTGCTTTTTCTATTTTCATTCTTGTTGCTATTTTCCTGGGGGCGGTTGCTCTCAATTCACCAGAATCAGCAATACAGATGTACAGTGACTTAAAAAAAAACTTTTCTCAAAACCTGCTGATATATAAGGACAGGTTTTCATGCTGCTCCAGTTCTTCTAATATCAGCATTTCAGAGGAGGAATATAACACAATGATTCAAGAGATATCTCAGCTTCGTGAAAACAATATTCAATTTGAAGAAAAAATTGCATCACTTGAAAATGATCTCCGATCTCTGAATCAGGATTTTTCATCATTAAGCTCAGAAAACTCCACTATTAAATTAAAATTTGAAGAACTGGAACAAGCGGTTCAATCTCTCAACTCACTTGAAAGAGAGAGGGAATCAGCTATTGCCACCTTGACAGAAAAAATTGAGACTCGTACCGACAATGGTCTTAAAGAACAATTAGTAGAACTATCTCAATTCCAGAAAGAGGTTAAGAAAGAAATTTCATCTTTTTCTGAACGTCTTGACGCTCTTGAAAACAGTCTAAAACAATCCCCTACTGCTGGAATATTCTCTTATATAGCAAGCAGAGAGGATCAGAGCCAGTTTGCAAAAGCAGTAGAAGAGGCTGTTTCTCAAGACATGACCTATTCCCAGATTGACGATTTCCTGACTGAGAAGCTGAATCCTGAACTTGATCAAATCATAAAAGAACACCCTGCATTAACAAAGACTTATATACGCAATAAAAAAAGAAAATAGACTTGTATCTTTTTTATTTTTCTCATTTCTTTCATTTTCTCCTTGACGGCTGTTGCGCAATAAAGTAGTTTGCCGCGGTCTTTTGGAGATGCCGGGGTGTTTTCTGGTGATTCATTTGGTTGAAACAAAAGATGAAATGACAGAACAAAGAGATTGACAGTTTAGTTTATCTGCATTAAATTGTTTGCCTCACCGCGGAACTTGTACCGCGCGATTCGTTTTTATAAAGCGGGTTGAGAGATGGTCCTTGAAAACTAAATAACAACATA
>NZ_JBPLBA010000011.1:0-7293 GCF_054039375.1 Desulfomarina sp.
ATAGAGCTTGACCCTGACAGCTTTTTTGTTGCCTATGCTCCATGGTGTGACAATGATATTATCGGTGGCGGAACGGCGCCTGTGCCTGAGCCAGCCACCATGCTGCTCTTCGGTGCGGGGCTTGTCGGCCTTGCCGGTTTTGGCAGAAGAAAAAAATAGCTGACTGCAATTACATAGAAACGGGTTCTCCCTGTAAAAACAGGGAGACTCTAAAAGAGGCAACACCCCCGGGCGCAGGGTGCTGCCTCTTTTTTTGTCTATTATTCATCCGTTTTTTTTGTAATTGGTCACAAGGGTAGCAACTCTGTGGTTTTATTACCTCTGAACTGTAATTGCTCACAGGTGCCGCAGATTTTTACAGGCTCTTTTGTTCGCTATAGCCAACCTATGCGGACAAAAGAGACCGTGAAAAGCTGGGGTGCCTGTGAGCAATTACGTTTTTTTCAAAAGGATTTCATCATCATGCTTGCCAAAAAGGGCTAATCTGCATACTATCCCGTCTGGAGGAGATTTTCTTTCTTTTTTCAAGGTACCCTTAAGTGTAACTGGTCACAGGGGGTGCAAGTTGTTGATTTTATTCCTTCTGAACCAATGTGTCCCATTCTGACCTTGGCGGTGGGTGTCTGCAGCCAAGCCCCCAGGGACGGATTTATGGCGTCCCTCGGACGAGGTCGGAATGGGACACATCGCATAAGTTAACGACATTGACTTCAGAGACAAAAAACACAGAGTTATTAACCCGGTGAGTAATTTCCCGTTACCATTGATTACGGAGAAAAGGAGGATATTCCATGAATATGCTTGTCCTGCTCGGAAGTCCCAGAAAAAACGGAAACAGTGAAACAACTGCAAAAACTGTGGCAGCCGCTTTTGAAAAAAATGGCGGCTCGGTGGAATATGTCCGGCTCAATGACCTGTCTCTACGCCCTTGCCAGGGTTGCGGAGGATGCGATAAAAGCGGTATGTGTGTGATCAACGATGATATGATCGGCCTGTATGAGCAGGTTGATGCGGCAGACTCTGTTCTCCTCGTCAGTCCTGTTTATTTTTATGGTCTTTCGGCCCAATGCAAGATTTTCGGTGACAGAATGCAGGCCAGGTGGGCCAGAAAATATCTGCTGAAGGAACGATGGCGTGAAGGTGAGACGCGAAAAGGTTACCTGCTTTCTACCGCAGCCACCAGGGGGGCAAAGATTTTTGACTGCTCTGTTCTGACCAGTCGCTATATTTTTGATGCCATGGATGTGGAATATGGTGGTGAGTTACTCATTAAAGGTGTGGACAAGAGAAAAGCTGTTCTCGACCATCCGGACGAGATAAAGAGAGCCGAAGATTTCGGTCTGGAGATTGTTTCGGCAATCAGGGACGGGAAATGATTCTTTTTGATGGCCATGCTCATATTTACGACTGTTTTGACCTGGATGTCTTTGTTCGTGCTGCTTTTAGGAACTTTACGGAGGCTGCCGGGAGAATTCAAGGAAGCAGAGAGCAACTGACAGGATTCATATTTTTGACCGAATCCGCTGGTCTCAATTATTTTGCGTATTTTCAGACGCTGGCCGGGGAGGATGGAGAATATCAATGGCGCGTCACGCGGAGTCAGTGTGGTTCGCTGGTGATCAGTCATCCCGAGTGGATGGCGTTGTCGCTGGTACTGGTTCACGGAAGACAACTTGTTACAGAGGAACGTCTTGAGCTATTGGCCTTGTTCTGTGACAGGGATCTTGATGATGGCATGGATCTCGATACTGCAGCTATTGCGGTGCGGGAAGCCGGAGGTATCCCTGTCTGTCCGTGGGGTACCGGAAAGTGGCTTGGAAAACGCGGTAAAAGGCTTGCTGAAAGTTTATCGTGTCGCGACGAAAATGGTTTATTCCTGGGAGACAGCGGTGTCAGGCCCTCCATCTGGCCGTTTCCCTCGAGGTTACAATCATCAGGAAAGGAAAAAACCGCCCTGCTCTCCGGAACGGATCCGCTGCCGGTATCCGGAGAAGAAAAGCGTGTCGGCAGTTTCGGCGGATGTTTGCCCCATGAAGGAATAAAAAATATGGACAAGCCGGCCCATGAACTGAAAAAACTTCTGCTGCACCGTAACTGTCAGGTGGTTCCCTTTGGCAGATCTCAGCATATCTGCACATTTTTAAAAAATCAGTTGATGTTGCGTGTAAACAGAAAACATAGATAAACCGGCATGGCCGGACTCTATGGCTCGGCCACAAAAAGTCAATGAAAATCCCGACTGCGGCGATACAACCCTCAGCCGCGGATTTTCAGATAAACAGCAGGCTGAGTTTTGTACGAAATGAGGGAAACAATCAGTTATTAACCATGTGAGCAGTTGCGATAAAGTTTATGAAGAGAGAAAGAGAACGGTTGCTGACGACCCGTTTTGATATAGTCATTATCGGAGGAGGTATTCATGGTGCCGTCCTGGCCATGGAAGCGGCCAGGGCCGGTTATACAGTCGCCCTTCTGGAAAAAGGGGATTTCGGACACGCCACCTCTGCCAACAGCCTGAAAATTATTCATGGTGGTATCCGTTATCTCCAGCATGGGGATTTCAAAAGGATGCGTGAGTCTATTGTCTCCAGAAGAGCAATGATGTCCTTTGCGCCCCACCTGGTCAAACCTCTGGCCTGTCTTATGCCCACCTATGGTCATGGTGTCAGGGGCAGGGAAATGATGCGGCTCGCCTTTGGAATTTATGACCTGGTTGCTTTCGACAGGAACAGGGGGCTGATCAGAGAAAATCATCTTCCTGCCGGGACTTCGCTGTCGGTTGACGAGTGCAGATGGATTGTACCGGGAATAGACGAGGAAAATCTCACGGGTGGTGCTGTCTGGTACGACGCTATTGCCGAGAACAGTGAACGGTTGACTTTGGAATATGTCAGGGAAAGTGCAAAATATGGCGGCTGTATGGCAAACTATATGGAGGTTCTCTCCCTGGAAAAAAATGGAAACCAGCTTTGCGGGCTGCGGGTCAGGGATCTTCTCAATAACAGCGAGTTCACCCTCTCCTGTTCCCTGGCGGTCAATGCCTGTGGACCGCAGGTAGGTCTGCTCTCCGGTACGGAATCCGGAGTGGCCGGGCAGAAATGGGCTGCAGCCATTAATATCATAGTGAAAAAAAAGCTGTTCAAACGCTATGGTGTGGGGCTTGAGGGGTATACGGATTATGTGGACAGGGACGCTGTAATTAAGCGGGGAAAGCGGCTCTTTTTCTTTGTCCCCTGGCGCAAAGAGTATACAATGATCGGTACGGCTTATAAGCCCTGGACAGGTCCGGCTGATCAGTTTTCTCTCGGGGGAGAAGATATTAATGAGGTTCTGTTGGAGATCAATAAGATCTACCCTCCGGGGAAGTTGTCCATGGACGATGTGACTTTTTTTCATGGCGGAATTCTGCCTATGAAAGAGGCGGATACGCAAAAACCTGACAGCGTTCAGCTGAATAAATCTTCAGAAGTACTTTTCCATGGGAAAGAAGGTGGAGTAAAAGGACTTATTACCATCAAGGGTGTAAAATACACAACTGCCCCTGATATTGCCGGGCGGGTCCTGGCCGGCATTCGCAGGTTGAAGATGCTTCCGGAAAAAACGGAGGCAGCATATAGAGTGAGCCGAAAAAGGCCCAGAACTGATTTCGGACCGCTGATCCGTGAACTCGGGGAAGAATATATTGAGATTCGTTCTCACCTGCAATCTGTTTACGGTTCTGCCTGGCGGGATGTTTTTGCTTTCCTGGTGGAGCGTGGCGGGTTTCGGGACGGCAGAGTTCAGCGGGTGAGTGACAATCCGCTTCTTCTTGAGGCGGAGGTTCTCTATTTTATTGCCGAGGAGATGGCAGTCAATCTGGCTGATGTGGTGTTCAGAAGGTCGTGCCTCGGTTCTGCGGAATGCCCTCCTCCCCATGTTCTTCAGAACCTTGCCCGAATCATGGGCCGGGTTCTGGACTGGACAAAAGAGGAGGAAGCCTCACAGATAGCGCAGGTGGAGCGTTGTTATGTTACATGGAATAAATCATAAAGCTGTTGTGGAACCTGGGAAGATAAACATGTTTCAGGAAACAGCGGATATAGAGACAGCTACAGCCGATTACGCGTCACGGTTCAAAGGTGTTGCCGGTGAATTCTTTCTTGAAAGGCAGCTTGCGATAACCCTGGACCTGCTTGAAGGATTGCCCAAGGCAAGGGTTCTTGATGTGGGTGGGGGGCACGCTCAACTTGCCGAGCCCCTTGTCCATAGAGGGTTTGACGTGACGGTGACCGGGAGTGCGGACAGTTGCAGAACACGCCTTGACCAGCGGCTTGCCCCTGACAGTTTTGAGTATCTTACCTGTGATTCTCTTAACCTGCCCTTTGATGATAACAGTTTTGAAGTGGTCATGGCATTTCGTTACCTTCCCCATGCCGGGAGGTGGCGGGAGCTGATGGCGGAACTGTGCCGGGTGGCACAGAGATGTGTTATTGTAGATTACCCGGACAGGAGGAGCACTAATATTCTTTATGAACAGTTTTTCGGTATGAAAAAGAGAATGGAGGGAAATACCCGGCCGTTCACCCTCTTTTCCAGGGGTGAGATAGCAGCAGAATTTAAAAAGAACGGTTGTGGCAGAATAGTGTTCAGGCCTGAATTTCTTCTACCGATGGTTGTCCACCGGAAGGTGAAAAACAGGTTTTTTTCTACCCTTGTTGAGGGGTGCTGCAGGTTGACCGGAGCAACACATTTTTTTGGTTCTCCTGTCATTGTCCGTGCAGACCTGGAGAAGCGTGGAGAGGGAGATGGCGGTGGCGGCTGATACGGTTTTTACCGGCAGAAAGATACTGATCCTTGCCCCCCAGCCTTTTTACCAGGAAAGAGGTACGCCAATTGCTGTGAAACTGCTGGCGGAAGAGCTGGCCCGCCTCGGTTTTGATGTGCATCTGCTTGTCTTCCACGAAGGCGAAGATATCGTTATGGATGGTGTGACCCTGCACAGGATTCCGGCAATTGCAGGAATCAAGAATATTCCACCCTCTATTTCAATAAAAAAAATCGTCTGCGACGGAGTGATGTTTTTTTCCATGCTTCGTCTGCTGAAAAAATATGATTTTGACCTGGTTCACGCGGTGGAGGAAGCTGTTTTTCTTGCCAGGGCCGTTTCTTTTTTTTCAGGAATTCCATATGTATATGATATGGATTCTTCCCTTGTTATCCAGATAGTTGACAAGCTTTCTTTTCTTCGCCCCTTTCGACCATTGCTCACCTTTTTTGAAAGAAGTGCTGTCCGGGGCAGTATCGGAGTTGCAGCGGTGTGCCGTGAACTGGAGGATATTGCCGGTGAATATGATCCGGAAAAGAGAATTGTCCGGTTGGAGGATATCAGCCTGCTGGATGAAAATGCCCATTCGGATGAGTTGCTGAGAAAAAGATACGCAATTTCCGGGCCGATTATGCTTTACGTGGGAAATCTTGAAGGATACCAGGGAATAGACTTGCTCCTGGAAAGCTTCCGACTGGCCCGGCAGCAGGGGTGTGGGGGCAGTCTGGTGATAATCGGCGGGACAGAAGAAACAATAGCCCATTACAGGGCAAAGGCGGTAACACTTGGTATCGGGGAGCACACTTTTTTCTGTGGTATGCGGCCGGTGGCTCTTCTGGCCCATTATCTCAGACAGGCCGATATCCTGCTTTCCCCCCGTATCCAGGGGAACAATACCCCCATGAAACTGTATTCCTATCTTGCCTCCGGCAAGGTGGTTCTGGCAACCAGACTACCGACCCATACCCAGGTCCTGAATGACGGTTTTGCCTGCCTTGTGGAACCGGATCCAGAGAGTATGGCCGCGGGTATGGTCACTTTACTCAGAGATCGGGATCTTCGGGAAGAGCTGGGAAAAAAAGGCAGAGAGGTGGCGGAACAGAACCATTCAATTGAGTCTTTTCGGCAGAAATTGAAAGAGTTTTATCGAGGTATCATTCATGATATCAGTTGAAATCTCTGGATTGTCCATGAAACTCAGCCAGATTCATAAGTGTCAGGCTGGTTTATATCATAATATTGAAAATCCTGACGGTGGCGAAACGATCTTCCGAGTTGGATTTATAAGAAAAAAGGTAATTACTCACAGGTACCCCAGCTTTTCACGGTCTCTTTCGTCCGCATAGGTAGGCTATAGCGAACAAAAGAGCCTGTAAAAATCTGCGGCACCTGTGAGCAATTACAGTTCAGAGGTAATAAAATCATATAATTGCTACCCCTGTGAGTAGTTACGAAAAAAGAAAAGGAAAAATGAAAATTCTCGTTACCGGGGCAACCGGTTTTACAGGTCATAATCTCAGTAAAAAATTATTGTCGGACGGCCATGAAGTAAAGGTGCTGGTACGGTCAGCTGTAAGGGTTACACTGCCGGAGAGCAGCAGTCTTGAAATCATTGAAGGGGATATCCGGGACCGGGATTCAGTGGAAAAAGCAGTGGCCGGATGTGAAAAGGTTTTTAATATTGCCGCAATGTTCAGGACAGCCGGTTCCGTTGATCAGGATTATCAGGACATTCATGTCAAGGGTACCCGTTATCTGCTGGAGGCCGCGGTAAAAAATGGCGTTAAACGATTTGTACATTGCAGTACCGTGGGTGTGCATGGCGATGTTAAAGAACCGCCGGCACGGGAGGATTCTCCCTACGCACCGGCCGATATCTATCAGAGAACAAAACTGGAGGGCGAGCTGTTCGCCCATGAGTTTGCCCGGAAAAATGATCTTGCCCTGTCTGTGGTGCGTCCCACTGCCATCTATGGTCCAGGGGACATGCGGTTGCTGAAGCTCTTCAAACTGGCGGTGAAGAAGGTTACTCCGGTGATCGGTGCCGGAAAGATATATTATCACATGGTTTATATTGATGATCTGGTGGACGGGTTTATTCTGGCCTCGGAAAAGGAGGAGGCAATAGGTGAATCTTTCATAATCGGCGGAGACGAAAACCTCCAGCTCAATGCCCTGCTGGATACAATTGCCCGAATAAACGGCGGTTCCGAGTTAAAGGTTCATGTTCCCGCACTGCCGTTCCAGCTGGTCGGGAGCCTCTGTGAGAAGATCTGTATTCCCTTGGGAATTGAACCTCCCATTTACAGGAGGAGAGTTGATTTTTTTACCAAGAGTCGCTCTTTTGATATAACCAAGGCCAAAAAGCTCCTTGGTTATGCACCGAAAGTCGGTTTACTGGAAGGGTTGCGCAATACTGCCGAATGGTATAAATCCGAGGGGTTGCTCTGAATATGGATGAAATTCAGTCTGTCATTTTGTAATTACTC